>NZ_JARPVX010000175.1:0-2192 GCF_033947565.1 Lichenihabitans sp. Uapishka_5 | reverse complement strand
GGCATTGGCAACACCTCTGATGAAAGCTTCAGGGTGTCCACCAAACCGGGTCAATACCAATCCCAGGGCTTTGATTCTTGTTGTTCTAACCGAGCCTGTAGGGCCCTGCGATGATCCCTATGCGCGGCCTCACGCGCAAGCGCCTCGACTAGGCGGACGATGCCGGAATGAAGGCTTTCGGTGCTGCGCTTCATATCCAGGCTCTGCTGCGAGTAGGCGCGGGAGGGCGCCTTGAGCGATTGCCGCAGGCGCTGAGGATTCCAATGTCCTCGAAAAACGCTGACAGCGGCAGTCCGGCAATTCCTCGCGAAACCAACGAGCGTAGACAATCTCGCCGGGTGCGAGCTGTCGAATGGGACGGCGGATGGCCGAGCCGGTTGCGTGCCCGACCGCATCACTGGCAGCATCGCCAAGCGATTCCTACCGTCGAGGGCACCATGCCGACCGATCTCCCCAGCCGTATCAGCCGCAATCCTGAGGATCGGCGGGCTCAGGCAGACCTGCTTTCTGACGCGCTAGCGTCGAACGACGCCCATCTCGTCAGCCGAGCTTTGCATGATATCGCCGCAGCACAGGGCCAGCACTTCAGCTTCGGCGACGATCCTGCCTTGGGCATCGTGCTCGCAGCGATCAATGCGCTTGAGATAGACCTCACAGCACAGCCAAGATCCTGACAACAATCGCCGCCTTCCACCATCGACACGCGCTCTATTTCTTTGCGCGTTCACCATCAGCACCCTGTAAGGGGCATGCTTCTGCCGCCTTTCACGCCCAGGATCTGAAACGTGCCCTGGCAAGCCGACCTCTTCGACCGACCCGGACCTGATAGTGCCGACGATGGGAGCACGCAGAGGCTTCCTGCGGCCCGTCGTTCTTCCAAGGGCTCCCGTGTCATCACGCCTAAAGCGGCGGCCAAGGTGCTTGAGGCAAGCGACGATTATCGGGTGCTGCGACGCCTTCGGCCGCGGGAGATCGTCAGCCCTCGCCTTCTCGGGCCGGGTGAACGGCTCGCAATTGTCATCGACACTGAGACCACAGGGCTGGATCACCGCGATCACGAGGTGATCGAACTCGGTATGGTCGCGTTCGTGCACGATGCTGAGGGCACGCTCCTTGCGGTCACGGGCGAGTTCAGCGCCCTACAGGAACCCTCGGGGCCTCTGGAGCCTGAGATCACGCGCCTGACCGGCATCACGGATGCCATGCTCACTGGCCAGCGCATCGACCTCGACGCGGTTGAGGCCTTCATTGAGCAAGCCGATCTCGTCATCGCGCACAACGCCGGCTTTGATCGGCCCTTCTGCGAGCGCCTGGCACGCGGGTTTGAGCCGAAGCCGTGGGCCTGTTCGGTCAAAGAGGTGGATTGGGCTGGGTTCGGCTTTGAAGGCACGAAGCTCGGCTATCTGGTCGGCCAGGCTGGGTGGTTCCACAACGGCCATCGAGCCACCGATGATTGCCATGCCCTTCTTGAGGTCCTGGCGGCCACGTTGCCCGGGCAGGATGGCTCAGCGGTCGGACACCTGCTGACGAGATCCGAAACGCCGCACGTCAGGATATGGGCGGAGGGCGCTCCCTACGATCTCAAGGACCAACTGAAAAGTCGCGGGTATCGCTGGAGCGACGGCAGCGATGGCCGGCCCCGAGCATGGTGGGTCGAAGTTGATGAGGCGTCAGCCGAGACCGAGATCGCTTACCTTGAGGGCGAGATCTACATGCGCCGGGTGCGCCCTCGCGCTCAGCGGATCACGGCCTGTGAGCGCTACAAGAAGCCGTAGCGAGCAGGTGGAAGCCGGGGTGGTCAACGGCGCTCCCCGTCACGACGGCTTCAACTCTTTCTCCAGCATCACGAGGCGGTAATCGGCGCGCAGTGGCGCCGATGCCAGCAAATAGAAAGCGGCAGTGTCGCAGTGCTGCGTAAAATGCGGCCCGAAGACGTTCAGCCTTGGCAGCAATAGCCGAGAGTGAGCGCAGCCATGGTCCGTCGCATCGTAGGCACAACCGTCGTCATCACTGGGGCGTCGAGCGGCATCGGCCGTGCGACGGCTGTCGCGTTCGCGCGTGAAGGCGCCAACGTGGTGCTTGCGGCACGGCGGGAAGATCTGCTGGCCGAGGTGGCTCAGGAATGTGCCGCGCTCGGTGGAGCTACGCGGGAATTTGGGTGACGCGGCAGTCAGGCGGCGCGGTCTGACGTG
>NZ_JARPVX010000174.1:0-2266 GCF_033947565.1 Lichenihabitans sp. Uapishka_5 | reverse complement strand
AACACCATCGATCATCGGCTGACCAAACCGAAGCATCCGTGAACCAATGGTCAGGTCGAGCGCATGAACCGGACGATCAAGGACGCGACCGTCAAGCGCCTCTACTACGAGACGCACGATCAACTCCGAACACATCTCGCTGACTTCGTCACGGCATACAACTTCGCCCGACGCCTCAAGACCCTCAAGACCCTCAAGACCCTCAAGGGGCTCACGCCCTACGATTACGTCTGCAAGCCCTGGACAAAGGAGCCGCAACGATTCACCCTCAACCCGCTCCATCACATCCCGGGACTGAACATCTAATCTACTGGGTCTCACGCCGCAGCCGGGTTAGTTCATTTCGCTCAGCCACATCAGGCCAGAGAGAATCTCCTCCACGCTGACTCTTTTCTCACCGCATCCGCGATCCAGTTTAGGCGGTTCCCCGGCATTGAGAACACCTTTGATGAAAGCTTCAGGTGGTCCACCAGACCGGGGCGATGTCAGTGCCAGAAACTTGAATTTGCAGACTGCAACAGGCGCTTCTACCATCAATCGAGTGGCGTTTTGTCGACAGCCTTGTTGAGGGCACGAAAGATGAAGGCGGGGGCGAGGCGCGACATTGCATAGAGCGCCTTGGTCTGGCCGGGACGCACCTCGTCGACGCCGTTGGCGAGGCCCTGCATCAAAGCTTTGGCGATGCTTGCCGCATCCGTCTTGGACCCGTCGTAACGCCGGGTCATGTTGGTGTCGACGGCGGGCGGCATCAGTTCGACGACCTTGAGGTTCGTGTTCCTGACCTGCCAGCGCAGCGAGCGGGTGAAGCCGTGAAGCCCGGCTTTGGCCGCGCTATAGCCGGGTGTGTTGCCGAACGGCGCGTAGATCAGTCCGGTCGTGATATTGACGATCGCGGCTTCGGGCCGGGCAAGCAGATGCGGCAGCAAGGCCGTCGTCAGGTGGATTGGCGCATGGAGATCCAACGCAAGTTCGGTGTCGAGCCGGTCAAGCGCACGATCATCGGCCAGCGCAAAATACTGCATGATGCCGGCGTTGTTGATGAGGAGGTCGAGCGGTCGATCCTGGGACGACACCTCGGCGACCAGCCGTTCTCGCTCCGTTTTCACGGCCAGATCGGCCTGCAGGGTGGACACGTTCGCCAGCTCGGACCTGACCTTGTCCAGGCGAGCAAGGTCTCGGCCGACGATCGTGACATGTGCACCGGCCTGCACGAGCGCGCGCGTGATGGCGAGCCCAATGCCGGTGCCGCCGCCGGTCACGAGTGCCGTCTTGTTCTGGAAGTTCATGCTGGTGTCCGGTTGCTGGCTCAAGGGGAAGGGTGCGCCGGCGCGATGCCGAGCGCGGGCAGCAGCACGTGGTCAAGGAGACCGACGAGGAAGGCCCGGTCGAATGGTCGACGCTGTATGAGCGAACGGTAGCCGCCCATCGCTGGAATGACCTGGGCGATCGCTTCGACGTCCACCGTCGCCCGCACCTCGCCCCGCGCAATCGCACGGCCGATCAAAATGCGGTTGGCCTGCGTCCAGGGTTCGATCATCGCCTCGTGGCCGGCATCCGCGACGTCTGGCTCTTGCGCGAGCAACGCGGCGAGCGCGACCACGGCGCGCATGAATCGTTCGCCCCGAGCGGCCGAGCCTGCGTCAAACAAGGCGAGCATGTCGCCGCGCAGGCTGCCGGTATCGGTCAGCTGGTCGAAGTCGATCTGATCGCGCTTCATCTGCGCGACGGCATCCAGCACCATGTCTGTCTTCGAGGGCCACCGGCGATAAACAGTGCCTTTGCCGGCACGAGCCCGTGCCGCCACCATGTCCACCGTCATTCTCTCGAATCCGACCTCGACCAGGATGTCGATGGTCGCGCTGAGGATGGCGGCATCGCGCGCTCCATCCAATTTGCGGCCTCCCGATCGAGGCCGCGGCGCAGCGGCTTCGCGCGGTCGAAAGCTCGGAGATTGTTCTGAACCCATGACGTATCGATACTTTATGGTGTCGGTACTGTAAGTTCTGTTTATTTTTGGGTGCAGTTGTTGATTTGGAGACTGCCGGTAGCCGACCTGAGCCCTTACCGATCTGCGATCGTGGTCCCCTCTTTCATATCCTGCAATGGGCTGTTCTAGCCGACGTGGAGACCACGGGTATGAGGGTGAGGCGCTTGGCGAAGGAGGCATCGAAATTCGGCTTGTCATCCAGCTTGCAGTGCAAGGCGAGCATGCGGCACACCATCAGGATGCCCGTCAGATCGCCCCGCACCAGTCCCAATCCCTTGG
>NZ_JARPVX010000173.1:0-2272 GCF_033947565.1 Lichenihabitans sp. Uapishka_5 | reverse complement strand
CTCGCGGCGGTGCGCCGCCTGCTTCCGGGCGCGCCGCTCTTTGCCGACACGCCCGCAAACCCGACCGAATCGGCCGTGCGGGCGGGTCTCGACTACTACCGGGCGGCCGGCTGCGACGGCCTCGTGGCAGTGGGCGGCGGCTCGCCCATCGACCTCGCCAAGGGCATCGGGCTGATGGCCACCCACCCGGGGCCGCTCGAGACCTATGCGGCGATCCTTGGCGGAATGACGCGCATCACGGCGGCGGCCGCGCCGGTGATCGCGATCCCGACCACGGCCGGCACGGGCAGCGAGGTCGGGCGCGCCGCCCTGCTGACGCTCGACGACGGCCGCAAGCTCGGCTTCATCAGCCCCCATCTCATCCCCCGGCAGGCGATCTGTGACCCCGACCTGACGCTTGGCCTGCCGGCGGGCCTGACGGCCGCGACCGGCATGGACGCGCTGACCCATTGCATCGAGACCTTTTTATCGCCGCGCGACAACCCGCCGGCCGACGCCATCGCGCTCGATGGCGCCGCCCGCGCCTGGCGGGCGCTGCCGACGGCGGTCGCCGATGGCCGGGATGCCGAGGCGCGACGCGACATGATGATGGCGGCGCTGCAGGGCGGCCTGACGTTCCAGAAGGGCCTCGGCGCCGTGCATGGGCTGTCGCATGCGCTGGGCGGCATGAGGGAGCCGGTGCTGCACCACGGCACGTTGAACGCCGTGCTGTTGCCGGCCGTGCTGCGGTTCAACGCCGAGGCGGCCCCGGCCAAATTCGCCCGCCTGCTCGGGGTGCTGGGCCTCGCGCCCGGCACCGATCTCGCCGACACTGTAGCGGCCTTCACGGCCTGCCTCGGCCTGCCGGCGACCTTGTCGGCCATGGGCGTGCCTCGCGCGGCGCTGGCGGACGCCGCGGCGGCTGCCGAGCGCGACCATTCCACGGCCACCAATCCCCGCCCCGTCGATACCGCCGCCTACCGCCGGCTGCTCGACGAAGCCTTTTGATCGCAGCCCCACCCGCGTCACGCCAAAAACCCAGTTGCATTCCGCCACGAATCCGTTATCACCACCTCACACCGCCGCGGCGGTTATGGATGCGGGTGTAGCTCAGTGGTAGAGCACAACCTTGCCAAGGTTGGGGTCGAGGGTTCGAATCCCTTCGCCCGCTCCAAACAAATAACGGCTTAGAATCGGCTCGCTTCGGCGGGCCGTTCTGTTTTTAGGCGCCTCGGGCTCCTTGTGGCATGCGGTGGCCTCACTGCCATGCACCTGCCGACCCTGTCTAAATTTATCGGGGCCGGACGATCTGGGCGGGCGTGAGGTTTGTGCGGCTCCGTCAGTGTTCGGCGAGGCTGCATTGGGCGACACATGCTGTGAAGCGGCAGGAGCTGAATCGATCGTCCTGAGCCCCAGCGTTGCGGTTTGCTCCTTGGCACCGCTAAGACGATGCCTTCGTGGAGCGATGGACGAGCCTTAAATGTTTGATCCCAGGCTTTGATGGTGCACTCTTTTCGTTGGAATGGAAGGATGCGCTATGGGCCAGATTCTCCACGGGAACGCTACGACGACAGAGGCGGTCCGTCGAACGATACAGCATAGTTAAGAGAGCCTGAGGGCCCTGGCGAAGCGCTACGGCATCAACCAGAAGAGGGTCGCCAAGTGGAAGCGGCGGACCTCGGTCGTTGATCGACAGACCGGCCCGAAGGAGGCACGCTCGACCGTGCTGTCGCTAGAGGAGGAGGCGGTCGTTGTCGCCTTCCGCAAGCACACGCTGCTGCCGCTCGACGACTGCCTCTACGCCCTTCAGCCGACCTTGCCGCGGCTAACGCGATCATCGCTGCACCGCTGCCTGCAGCGGCATGGTATCTCGTAGCTGCCGCAGGGCGAGGGCGAGGTTTCGGTCAAGCGGAAGTTCAAAGCCTACCCGATCGGCTTTTTCCACATCGACATCGCCGAAGTCCGCACCGAAGAGGGCAAGCTCTCCCTGCTGGTCGCCATCGACCGCACGTCCAAGTTCGCCTTCGTCGAGTTGCACGAGAAGGTGGCCCGCAGAACCGCGGCCGACTTCCTCCGGCATCTCGTCGCCGCAGTGCCCTACAAGATCCATACGGTGCTGACCGACAACGGCGCTCACTTCACGACACCGGGGAACACCGGCTCGGCTGCACCCGACATCAGAGCCGCCATGGAGGCCGGGGAGCCGTTCCTTGCACACGCTTTCGCGTACGCCTGCGCCTAGAGCATCGGATACTCAATCGCACGCGTAGCCTGCGTGCTTGAGGTAGTTCCA
>NZ_JARPVX010000172.1:0-2301 GCF_033947565.1 Lichenihabitans sp. Uapishka_5 | reverse complement strand
TGATCCACCTCCACAACCGGTGAATCACAGCCAATCACGTCACGCAAACGAGTCCTCTTCACAGTCCGATGCTCTAGAGGCTGTTATTGACCTGTAGCACGACGGGCGAGGTTTCGGAGCATGATGCAGACGAAGGCGACGATGTGGAGGTCTGCTAGCGTACTGGCGTAGCGCTCGTAATCCTTGACGAGGCGCCGAAAACGTGTAGCCCGGGCGAAGGATCGCTCGACCACCCATCGCCGTGGCAGGAGCACGAAGCCCTTCTTGGCCTCTGGCAGTCTGACGACCTCGAGCGTGATCTAATGCTCCTTGGCTGCCTTCTCGGCTCGCTCCTCCTTGTAGCCCTGGTCGACATAGGCCAGGTCCACACTCTGCCCTGTCGCCTCCTGCACTGCCTCGGCCAACCGGCCGACTTCCGCCCGATCCTCGGCGTTAGCCGGCGTGACATGCAGCGTCAGAAGATGACCCAGCGTGTCGACCGCCAGATGGTAAGCGCTCGGTGGGCGGCGCCTTGCTGGTGTGACGCGTGGTGCTGGATAGAGATGGTGGCTGCTAGCCCTGTATCGGCACCATGTTTGGACCTATAACGAACCCTTCGCACGTGACGTTGAGCACCCGCCGGATCTGGTCTGCGGAAGAGAAGCGGGCAATTGTGGCGGTGGCGGAGACGGAAGCGCCGGACGTGACGGTGTCGGTGGTGGCGCGGCGTCACAACCTGCACTCCAGCCTGCTGTTCCGATGGCGGCGGACTGCGCTCGGTGCGGCGCAGATCCGTGAAGCGTCTCCGGCGCCGGCCTTCGTGCCGCTTGCCCTGCCAGAACCTATTGATCCACCTCTACCCGTGCAGCCGGTCGGCACGATAGAAGTCGAGTTGGCGGGCGGTCATCGGTTGCGTGCCGAGGGCATGGTCGATGCGGCCCTTTTGCGAGGCGTGATCGAGGCGCTCGTCGGCCGATGATCCCGGTTCCAGCTGGGACACGGATCTAGCTGGCGACCGGCCATACCGACATGCGGAAGGGCTTCGATGGTCTGGCCGTGCTGGTGCAGGACCATCTGAAGCGCGACCCGTTCTCCGGCCAGGCCTTCGTGTTCCGCGGCCGGCAGGGGCGGCTGGTGAAGATGCTGTGGTGGGCGGAAGGAGCCAGAGGCTCCGTCCAGCGAAGCTGGATGGAGTGGCGACTGAAGGGTGGCCAGGGCTACTGCCTGTTTGCCAAGCGGCTCGAGAAGGGTCGCTTCCTATGGCCGGCGGCCGCTCAGGGTGCCGCGGCCGCGCTGACGCCGGCGCAGGTCGCCATGCTTCTGGAGGGCGGAGCCAGCTTGAGGCTCCGGCAGGCGAAGCCTGTTGGAGAAGCTGGCGGAGGGATCGACTGGCGGGCGCCCGTTCGGACCGACCAGCCGCGTCTTGCCGGATGAGTGCGGCAGGGTGACTCACCAGCGGTGAGGCCGACACCATGGCGGCGGGGGCGAGCGGAAGCTAAGCTGCTGGCATGATTGCCGATCCGGCGCAGCTCCGTGACGATGTCGACGCGCTTAAGCGCATGGTCGTCGCCATGGCGCAGGACGCGCTCCATGCCCGCACCCTGATCGAGAAGCTACGCTTCGAGCTGGCGCGGCTCAAGCGGCAGCAGTTCGGCGCCTCGTCCGAGAAGCTGGACGGCCGGGTCGAGCAGTTGAAACTCGCCATCGAGGCGATCGAGACCGACACGGCCGAGCGAACGGCAGAGGCGGCTCCAGCCATCGCGACCGAGGAGAGCGCCGACAAGCCCGCCCGCCGGGCCTTGCCCGAGCACCTGCCGCGAGAGGACGTGATCCACCCTGGTCCCTGCGCCTGTTCTGCTTGCGGCGGCAAGCTGCGCCGCATCGGCGAGGACGTCACCGAGACGCTCGACTCTGTGCCGGGCCGCTTCAAGGTGGTCCGCCACGTCCGCGGCGCCTTCGCGTCCCGCGCCTGCGACACGGTCGTGCAAGCGCCGGCGCCGTTCCACCCGATCGCGCGTGGCCGGGTTGGGCCTGGGCTTCTGGCGCACATCGTGGTGGCCAAGTTCGTGTGACCACCTGCCACTCTACCGCCAGGTCGAGATCTTCGCCCGCGAGGGTGTCACCCTGCAGACCTCGACCTTGTCGGGCTGGGTGGGGGCGACCGCGGCGGCCCTTATGCCGCTTGTCGACCTGCTGCGGCGCGAGGTGATCGGCAACACGGCTGTCCTGCATGGCGACGACACGCCGGTGCCGATCCTGGCGCCCGGCATGTCAAATCGCTTCCAACGACGACCCCCATTTCGCGTCCAATCCCGACCCCTC
>NZ_JARPVX010000171.1:0-2327 GCF_033947565.1 Lichenihabitans sp. Uapishka_5 | reverse complement strand
CGGCGGCCCAGGGCGACCTCGACGCCGAAGCCCGTCGCGCCGCCGACATCGCCCGGCAGACCGGCAGCTTGAAGGACCTCATCGCCCGCATGGAGGCGACCGACGCCCTCAGCCGCAAGGCCGCCGAAGCGGCCCGCGACGCGATCCTGGCCCAACAAAAGGCCGCCGAGGCGGATGCCGATTCGATCCAGGCCAAGGTCGAGGCCGGCCCGTTCCGCGATCCGGCCCGGCTCGCCCCCGCGGTGCCCTTCGCGGCCACCCGAGGCCTTCTGTCGCTGCCGCTGACCGGCCGGGTGGTGAAGACCTTCGGGCAGGACGACGGTTACGGCGGCAGCGAGCGGGGCCTGTCGCTGGCGACGCGCCCGCATGCCGTGGTGTCGACCCCGGCCGACGGATGGGTGGCCTTCTCGGGCCCCTACCGGACCTATGGACAAGTCTTAATTTTGAACGTCGGCGGCGGCTATTATACCGTTCTGGCCGGCATGGATCACGTGGATGTGGCGATCGGGCAGTTCGTCCTGTCGGGTGAACCGGTCGGCACCATGGGGGACGGCACCGCCGGGACGGCGGCCGCCATCGCCCTTGGCGCAGCCGACCCCATTCTCTATGTTGAATTCCGAAAAGACGGAGCTGCCGTCGATCCGGGCCCGTGGTGGGCCAAAGCGGCGCTGCAAAAGGTTCGCGGATGATGCGCAAGGTGACTTTGATGGTGGCGGGCGCCGCGCTCGGGGCCGCGTCCGCGACCGTTGCTTTCGAGACGAACCTCCTGTCCTCGAGCCCGGCCCGGGCGGCGGCCTCGGATACCTACCGCGACCTGAACCTGTTCGGTGATGTCTTCGAGAAGATCCGTACCGACTATGTCGAGAAGCCGGACGAGAGCAAGCTCGTCGAGGCGGCCATCAACGGCATGCTCACCTCGCTCGACCCGCATTCGTCCTACATGGATGCCAAGAGCTACCGCGACATGCAGGTGCAGACGCGCGGCGAGTTCGGCGGCCTCGGCATCGAGGTCACGCAGGAGAACGGCGACATCAAGGTGGTGACGCCGATCGACGACACGCCCGCCTCCAAGGCCGGCATCATGTCGGGCGATCTCATCACCGGCATCGACGGCGATGCCGTGTCGGGTCTCACCCTCAACCAGGCGGTCGACAAGATGCGCGGCGCGGTCGGCACGGCCGTGACCCTGAAGATCGTGCGTCCCGACGCCAAGAACCCCAAGGCCGCCGCGGCCGACCCGAAGGACTACAAGCTCACCCGGGCCGTCATCACCATCAAGTCGGTGAAGTCGGAGGAGAAGGGCGATGTCGGCTACGTCCGCATCTCGCAGTTCAACGAGCAGACCTTCGATGGCCTGAAGGATGCGATGGACAAGTTCTCGAAGGATATCCCGGCCGACAAGTTCAAGGGCTACATCCTCGACCTGCGCAACGACCCGGGCGGTCTGCTGGATCAGTCGATCGAGGTGGTCAACGCCTTCGTGCCGCAGGGCGAGATCGTGTCCACCCGCGGTCGCAACCCCGACGAGACGCAGCGTTATTCGGCCCGCCAGGGCGGCGACCTCAGCCACGGCAAGCCCCTCGTCGTGTTGATCAACGGCGGCTCGGCTTCGGCTTCCGAGATCGTCGCGGGCGCCCTGCAGGACCACAAGCGTGCCACCATCATCGGCACGCGGTCCTTCGGCAAAGGCTCCGTGCAGACCATCATTCCCCTCGGCCAGAACGGGGCTTTGCGGCTCACCACGGCGCGTTACTACACCCCGTCGGGACGCTCCATCCAGGCCAAGGGCATCGACCCCGATTACATGATCCTCGAGGACGTGCCGGACGACCTGAAGGGCAAGGACGACACCAAGGGCGAAGCATCGCTGAAGGGCCACTTGAAGAACGGCGACGACGAGAAGCAGGGCTCGCAGGCCTATGTGCCGACCGACGCCGCCAAGGACAAGCAGCTGACCGCGGCACTCGATCTCCTGCACGGCATCAAGGTTTCGAGCACCCAGGAAGCCGCGAAGCCCGCCGCCACCTCGCCGGCGCCGGTCACCGACTCGTCGGCCAACAAGCCGGCCAACAAGGTCGATGCCCCGAAGCAGGACTGAAGCGGCCATCAGCGTCACCCCGTCGCGCTCGCGTGAAGGGGCAACATGCCGGATGACGGCCTTTACCAGCCGCTCGGCCAGCCCGCCGGCCCGGGCTCGGCCGTCCGCCCGCCCGGGCGGCGGTGGCTGATCGGGCTCGGCTGCGGTGTGGCTGTGGTGCTGGCCGGCACGCTGGCGTGGCGGGATCGTAGCCCCACGCCCGATCGGACCGCCGCGGTGTCGCCCATCA
>NZ_JARPVX010000170.1:0-2336 GCF_033947565.1 Lichenihabitans sp. Uapishka_5 | reverse complement strand
AAAACACGCCGGCAGCAGCCGCGCCGCCCGGGCCGGCGCTGCTGCTGCCGGCTTGTTTTGCCATCGGCCTGCAGGGCGTCACCCTGGCGATCGGGGCGAAGTGTCGCCGCAGGCCGTGGGCGCCTTTGTGGCAGCCCGTACCCTGGCCCGGACCCTGGTGCAGGCGACTGGCCTCGTCACCCACGCCCTGATGCCCGAGATGGCGGCCGCCAGCGGGCGGGGCGATGCCGTTGCCGTGGCCGCGATCGCGCGGCTCAATCGCATGGCCGCCCTGGCGCTGCTGGTTCCCGGTGGCGTGGCATTGATCGCGGTTGGGCCATGGCTGTTCGCGACCTGGACGGGAGGGCGTCTCGTCTTGCCGCCCGGCACCTGGCCGCTGATCGTCGTGGCGGCGCTGCTACACGGGTTGTGGCTGTCGCGCGCCAACCTGTTGCTCGCCGTCAATCGGCAGGCCGCCTATGCGGGGCCGTTCTTTCTGGTCGCGGTGGCGACGGTCGGCCTGGCCGCCATGGCGGCCCGCTCCGGCGGCCTGCCGGCCGTGGCGGCCGCCACGGTTCTCGGCGAGGTCGCCATGGTGGTTCGCCTCGCGGGCGTCGAGCGGCGTTCCCGCTCGGCCATGCCACCCCTGACGGAAGCCCTGGCCCGATGACGACGCCGCGCCTCACCGCCGTCCTGGCCTGCCACAACCGTCGGGACAGGACGCTGGCTTGCCTGGAAGCGCTCCTCAATCAGGATCGCGCCGTCGACCTCCGTGTCGTGCTGTTCGACGACGGTTCGGGCGACGGCACCGCGGCCGCGGTACGCCGGCGGGTGCCCGAAGCCCACATCATCACGGGCGACGGCAGCGCCTTCTGGGCCGGCGGCATGCGGGCCGCCTTCGCGGCCGCCTCGGCGACCGATGCCGATTTCATGCTCTGGCTCAACGACGACGTGCACCTCGCCTCGGATGCCGTGGGACGGCTGCTCGACGCTTACCGCGGCCTCGTGGCCGAAGGGCATGGGTTCTGCCTGGTGGGCGGCGCCGTGGTGGACCCGATCGATGGACGCACCACCTACGCGGGCATCCGGCGCCCCTCGGCATGGCGGCCGCTTCGCTTTCAGGTGCAGCCGCCCGACCCGGTCGAGCGGCTGCGCTGCGATACGCTGGTCGGCAACGTGGTGCTGGTGCCGCGCCTGACGGCCGCGCGCGTCGGCGGCATCGGCACGGCCTACCGCCACACGCTCGGCGACCTCGATTACGGGTTGCGGGTCACGGCCGCAGGCGGCTGGGTGGGATTGGCGCCCGGCCATTGCGGCACCTGCGCCCGCGAGGGCGCCGGCCGCTGGTTCGACCCGGCACTGCCGCTGCGGGCCCGCTGGCGCCTCGTGGGCCGGCCACTCGGCTTCCCGCTGCGGCCCTGGTTGCATTTCGCGCGCCAGCATGGCGGTCCTTTCTGGTTCGCCTTTGCGGCACTGCCGTTCTGGCGGCTGCTGGTGCCGCCCCGCCTGGCGCGGCTGGTCGACCGGATGCGGCGGGACCCCTCGCCCACGGGGCGAACCCGCCATGCGTGAGCCAGCCCGATCCCCTCGCCGCGAGGCGGCGCGCCGCGTCACCGTGCGCTTGTTGTTCGTGTTCTACGGGCTGCTGCTCGCCGAAGGGCCCTTGCGCAAATGGGTGCTGCCCGGGGCCAGCAACGCCCTCGTCTTTTTGCGCGATCCCGTGATGCTGATGATCCTGCTGGCCGCCGCGGTCGCCGGGCCGTCGCGCGGTGCCCGGCAGGCCATGGCGCTTTTCGCGGCCGTGGTGCTGGGCTGCCTCGCCTGCGTCACGGGCCAGCTCGCCGGCAGCGACGTGGCGCCTTTGGCGATCTTGGCCGGGCTGCGCAACTACTTCCTGTTCGTGCCGCTTGCCTGGATCGTCGCCGACACCGTCACGGCCGTCGATTATGCCCGCTGGCTGCGGCTGAACCTGTGGCTCGCCGGGCCGATCGGCCTGCTGGTGGTGGTGCAATACCGTTCGGCGCCGACGAGCTTCATTAATGCGGTGCCGGGCGGCGGCAACGACGGCGTGTTCCTGCTGGTCGCCGATGTGGTGCGGCCCTACGGGCTGTTCTCCTTCACGCTCGGCCATTCGGTCTTCGCGGCCTGGATGGTGGGCGTGCTGTTGGCCGGGTTTTCGGCGCGGCGGCGCTTCAACATCGGCCCCTGGCTCGCGGCCGCGGGCGCCCTCGGCACGCTCGCCATGGGGGCCTGCAGCGGATCGCGCACCACGTTGCTGCTGGCGGCCGCGGTGCTGCTGGCCTTCCTGCTGGCCGCCTTGGCGAGCCCCGTCGCCACGCAGCGGCGTCGCGCGATGG
>NZ_JARPVX010000016.1:0-63436 GCF_033947565.1 Lichenihabitans sp. Uapishka_5 | reverse complement strand
CGGCCGGCATCAAGAAGCGCGTCTCGCCCCACACGCTGCGCCACAGCTTCGCCACAGCTTCGCCACAGCTTCGCCACAGCTTCGCCACCCACCTGCTCGAGCAGGACGTCGACATTCGCGTCATCCAGGTGCTGCTCGGCCATTCCAAGCTTAACACGACCGCGCTCTACGCCCGCGTGGCCACTCGCACGATCCCGGCGGTCACCAGCCCGCTCGACCGCCTCAAGCTGCTGATGGAGGGCACCGACACCGGAGCCTGATCCGGTGTCGCGTCCCGCGTTGGAGATCGCCGACATCTTCCGCCGGCACGGTGCGGCTTGGCGCGCCGCCCATGCCGGCCACGTCAGCCTCGGCCAGCTCAAGGTGATGTCGGCCATCGAGACCTGCCGCACAGCGGCGCTCGGCGGCCACATCGAAGCCTGCGAGGGATGCGGCCAGACCCGCGTCAGTCCGGCCTATTGCAAATCAGTCTATAAAGCTAGTTGAGTAATCAATTCGTGGGTCAGCGATCGCGACGGGCTCAGGCGCGCATCCCCATCGAGGATACATCGCAGCTCAGGTTCGAGCCTCGCCAGACCCTTGGTTCGTTCCGCTCGGATCGTCGGACTTGGAAACCTTCGGGTTCGGCACTGGAAGTTGACATTATTTGTATACTGATGACCTATGCGGTGGAATGAGAGCCGAACGACAGGCCTCCAGTGAAGTGGTTTGGGCCTCTGCCGCAGCGCAAGGCACAGCCCCGTGACCAGGACGATCGGAGCCGGAATGAACTTTCCCGCCTCGAACTTCGCGCGTCCGCATGCCGATGCGCTGTCGCTGAAGGAGGCGATGCGCCGGCTGGTCGGCGGCGTCGCGGTGATCACGGCCGGGCTCGGCGACGAGCGTACGGGCCTCACCGCCACCTCGGCCGTGTCGCTGTCCATGGACCCGCCCACCATGCTGGTGACGGTCAACCGTAGCTCGTCGAGCTATCCCGTAATCGCGTGGCGGCGGCATTTCTGCGTCAACATCCTGCATGCCGACCAGGCCGACATTGCGACCCGCTTCGCCGGGGCGGGCGGGGCCAAGGGCGCGGCCCGCTACGACGGCGCCGACTGGATGCCCATGGGCTCGGGCGCGCTCGGGCTTGTCGGCGCGCTCGCGGTGATCGACTGCGAGGTTGAGGAGATCATCGAGCGCCACAGCCACGCGATCCTGCTCGGCGCCGTGCGCGACGTGCAGGGCGAGGCCGGCGACGGCACCGGTCTCGTCTACAGCCACGGCCGCTTCGGCAGCCTCAACCTGCTTTGAACGGAGCCGATCCATGAGCCACCCTGCGGCCGACCTGCCCCTCTTCGACCGGCACCCGAACGCCCATCGCATCGGCTCCGATGCCGAGGCGCTGGCGGTCGCGCGCGAGCTCGCGGCGGACTTCACCGAGGATGCCGCGGCGCGCGACCGCGAGCGCCGCCTGCCCGTGGCCGAACTCGATCGCTTTTCGGGGTCGGGTCTGTGGGGCATCACGGTGCCACGTGCCTACGGCGGCGCCGGGGTGAGCTTCGCCACACTGGCCGAGGTGATCGCGCTTATCTCGGTCGCCGATCCGTCGCTTGGCCAGATCCCGCAGAACCACCTTGCGGCGCTCGATGCCATCCGGGTGACGGCGTCCGAGGCGCAGAAGCGCCTGTGGTTCGGCCGCGTGCTCCAGGGGTATCGCCTCGGCAACGCCTTTTCGGAGAAAAACAGCCGCCACGTCGGCGCCTTCGAGACGACGCTGCGCCGGTCCGGCGAAAACTACGCGGTCAACGGCAACAAGTTCTATGCCACCGGCGCGCTCTTCGCCCACTTCATCCACATCGGTGCGGTGGACGAAGACGGCCATGTCCACCTCGCCATCGCGGATCGCGACGCGCCGGGTCTGACGATCACCGACAGTTGGTCGGGCTTCGGCCAGCGCACCACCGCGAGCGGCGACGTTGCGATCCGTGATGTCCAGGTGGGACCGGACGCCGTTATCCCGGCCTGGCGTGGCGGCGAGCAGCCCTCGTCGAACGGCTCCGTGTCGCAGATCATCCAGGCCGCGGTCGACCTCGGCATTGCGCGCGGGGCCTTCGACGAGACGATCCGGTTCGTGCGCACCCGGTCCCGGCCCTGGATCGACAGCGGCCAGGAGCACGCGCACGAGGATGTGTTCACCATCCATCAGGTCGGCGATCTCGCGGTGAAGCTCCATGCCGCCGAAGCCATGCTCCGCCTCGCGGGCCTCGCCATCGACGGCATTCTCGACGCCCCCACGCAAGCTGCCGCGACCGAGACCGCGGTCGCGGTGGCGCAAGCCAAGGTGCTCACCACAGATGTCGCGATCCTGGCTACCAACAAGCTGCACGAGCTCGCCGGCACCCGGTCGGTGCTGGCGGCCGACAACCTCGACCGCCACTGGCGCAACGCCCGCGCCCACACGCTGCACGATCCGGTGCGCTGGAAATACTTCCACGTCGGCAACCACGCGCTGAACGGTACGGCGCCACCGCGTCACGCCTGGAGCTGATCGGCTCGCTACCGTTTTCCCCAATCCAACGGACTGCCCCATGGCCACCGCGCTCGCCTCCCGGCTCAGCCCCGAACCCTTCGCTTTCGCGCCACCGCCCGTGCGACCCCGCCCCGTGCGCCGCATCCGCGACGACGCGGAAGCCCTCGCGGTCGCGCGCGAGGTCGCGGCCGGGCTGGCGGAGGGCGCGGCCCGCCGCGACCGCGAGCGCATCCTCCCCCACGACGAGCTCGAGGAGATCTCGGATGCCGGGCTCTTCGCCATCACGGTGCCGAAGGAGTTCGGCGGCGCGGGTGTCCGGGCGGGCACGGTGGCGCGGGTGATCGCGATCCTGGCGGGCGCGGACGGCTCGCTCGGGCAGATCCCGCAGAACCACTTCTTCCTGCTGGAGGGGCTGCGCCTGCAGGGCACGCCGGAGCAGAAGCGCTTCTTCTACGACCGCATCCTCCAGGGCGAGCGCATCTTCAACGCGCTGTCGGAGCGCGGCACCAAGACCGCGCAGGACCACGCGACGCGGCTGACGCGGACCGGTGAAGGGTTCGAGCTCAACGGCCGCAAGTTCTACTCGACGGGCGTGCTCTTCGCGCATTGGATCGGGGTGGTGGCGAACGACGAGGCGGGCGTCGGCACGTTGGCCTTTGTGCCCAAGGACGCGCCCGGCATCACGGTGATCGACGACTGGACCGGCTTCGGCCAGCGCACCACGGGCTCGGGGTCCACGGTGGTCGACCACGTCGCCGTCCATCCCTTCTCGGTCATCCCATTCAAAGCGATCTTCGATTTGCCGACCGGCATGGGTCCGTTCGCGCAAATCATGCATGCCGCCGTCGAGCAGGGCATCGCCGAGGCGGCGCTCGCGACCGCCATCCATTTCGTACGCCACCACACCCGGCCCTGGAAGGACTCAGGGCTCGATCGGGCGGCCGACGATCCCTACATCGTGTCGGCCGTGGGCGAGATGAAGATCCGCACCGATGCCGCGGGCGCGCTGCTCGACCGTGCCGGGCCGCTGGTCGATGCGGCGCGTGCGACCCCCGACGAGGCCAATGTCGCGGCGGCTTCGATCGCGGTGGCGGAGGCCAAGGTCGCCACCACGGAAGCGGCGCTCCTCGTCTCCAGCAAGCTGATCGAACTGGCGGGATCGAGCGCGACGCTCAGCGAACACGGGCTCGACCGCTTCTGGCGCAACGCCCGGACCCATACGGTTCATGACCCGATCCGCTGGAAGTATCGCTACATCGGCGACTACTGGCTCAACGGCCTCAACCCGCCCCGCCACGGCGCGATCTGAGGACTTCGGCATGTCACGCGAGATCCGCCTCAACGCCTTCGACATGAACTGCGTCGGGCATCAGTCCCCGGGCCTGTGGGCGCACCCGCGCGACCGGTCCTGGCAGTACAAGGACCTCGACTACTGGACGGGCCTCGCCCGGACGCTCGAAGCTGCGAAGTTCGACGGGCTGTTCCTCGCCGACGTGCTGGGCGTCTACGACGTCTTTCATGGCAACCTCGACGCGGCGCTTCGTCATTCTACGCAAGTGCCGGTCAACGATCCGCTGCAGCTCGTGCCCGCCATGGCGCTCGTTACCGAGCACCTCGGCTTCGGTCTCACGGCCTCGCTGTCGTTCGAGCACCCTTACACGTTCGCCCGCCGCCTTTCGACGCTCGACCACCTGACGAAAGGCCGGGCCGGCTGGAACATCGTCACGTCCTATCTCGACAGCGGGGCGAGGAACATCGGCCTGACGGGCCAGGCCGCGCATGACGACCGCTACGACGTCGCCGACGAGTACCTCGAGGTCTGCTACAAGCTGTGGGAGGGCTCCTGGGAAGACGGCGCCGTGCTGCGCGACCGCGACCGCCGCATCTTCACCGATCCCGCCAAGGTGCATCCCATCCGGCACAAGGGCCGCTACTTCGACGTCCCAGGCATCCACCTCTCCGAGCCCTCGCCGCAGCGCACGCCCGTGCTCTACCAGGCGGGCGCCTCGAGCCGCGGCCGGCGCTTCGCGGGCGCCCATGCCGAGTGCACTTTCGTGGCCTGCCCGTCGAAGGCCGTGCTGACGAAGAGCGTGGCCGATATCCGGGCCGCGGTGGCCGCAGCCGGGCGCAATCCGCACGACGTGAAGATCTTTAACCTGCAGACCGTGATCGTCGACGCGACGGACGCACAGGCGCAAGCCAAGTGGCAGGACTACAGGCGATATATCAGCCGCGACGGCGCGCTGGCGCTCGGCTCGGGCTGGCTCGGCATCGACTTCGGCCGCTACAGCGCCGACGAGCCGTTGCGCCACATCGAGACCAATGCGGTGCAATCCTCGGTCGACGCCTTCTCGTCGGCCGATCCGTCCAAGGTGTGGACCGTCGGCGAACTAGCCGACTGGATCGGCATCGGCGGGCTCGGCCCGCTCTTTGTCGGCGGCCCGGGGACGGTCGCCGACCTGCTGCAGGAGTGGCAGGACGAGACGGACGTCGACGGCTTCAACCTTGCCTATGCGGTCACGCCCGAGACCTTCGAGGACGTCGCGGCCCATCTCGTGCCGGAACTGCAGCGGCGCGGCGCCTACAAGCGCGACTACGCGCCCGGCACGTTGCGCGAAAAGCTGTTCGGCCGGGGCGCGCAACTGCCCGAAACGCACCCGGGCGCGGGCTACCGCGATCTCCGATCCGCGGCCGGGCCGCGGCTGTCGGCAGCGGAATAGCCCATGCCCAAGGAGATCCGCCTCAACGCCTTTGACATGAATTGCGTGGTGCACCAGTCGCCCGGGCTGTGGCGGCACCCGCGTGATCGCTCGCGCGACTACCGGCGACTGCAGCCTTGGGTCGATCTGGCCCGCACCCTCGAACGCGGCCTCTTTGACGGGCTGTTCCTGGCCGACGTGCTCGGCGTCTACGACGTCTACGGCGCGTCGCCCGACAGCGCGCTGACGCATGCCACGCAGGTGCCGAACAACGATCCGCTACTGCTCGTGCCCGCCATGGCGGCCGCGACCGAGCACCTCGGCTTCGGGGTCACGGTCACGCTCTCCTACGAGCCGCCGCTCCCCTTCGCGCGCCGCATGTCGACCCTCGACCACCTCACCGAGGGCCGCATCGGCTGGAACATCGTCACGGGCTACCTCGACAGCGCCGCCCGCGGCATGGGCGCCGCGCGCCAGCGCGGCCACGACGACCGCTACGCGGTGGCCGAGGACTACATGGAAGTCGTCTACAAGCTCTGGGAGGGCTCCTGGGCCGATGACGCCCCTGTGGCCGACAAAGAGCGGGGCGTGTTCGCCGATCCGGCCCGGGTTCGCCGGGTGACGCATGAAAGCCCGTTCCATCAGCTCGACGCTCTGCACCTGAGCGAGCCCTCGCCGCAGCGCACGCCCGTGCTCTACCAGGCCGGCACCTCGCCCGCCGGCCGCGGCTTCGCGGGACGCCACGCCGAATGCGTGTTCATGTCGGGCCCGTCGAAACAGGTCATCGCCCCCCGGGTCGCGGCGATCCGGCAGGCGGCCGTCGCGGCCGGGCGCCGGCCCGACGACGTCGTGATCTTCACCATGATGACGGTCATCGTCGCCGGAACCGACGCGGCCGCGCAGGCGCTCCTTGCCGAGTACCGCCGCTATGCCGATCCGCAAGGCGCCCTGACGCTGATGTCCGGCTGGACGGGGGTCGACTTTTCCCGGCTCGATCCTGACGGGATCGTCGAGCACGTCGAGAACGATGCCGGGCGCTCGGCCATGGAGAACATCACCCGGGCCGATTCCAACCGCCGCTGGACGGTGCGCGAGGTGGCCGAACACGTGTCGATCGGCGGCATCGGCCCCGTGCTGGTTGGATCGCCCGCGACCGTCGCGGACGGACTCGAAGCGTGGATCGACGACACCGGCCTCGACGGCTTCAACCTCACCTTCGCGGTGCGGCCCGAGACCTTCGAGAGCGTCGCCGACCTGCTGGTGCCGGAGTTGCAGCGGCGGGGCCGCTACAAGCGCGCCTACGCGCCCGGCACGTTGCGCGAAAAGCTCTTCGGCCATCCGCGGCTCGCCGAGACCCATCCCGGCCACGCCTTCCGCTTCATCTGAGAACGATCGGAACGATGCTGCACCTCACTTTCATTATGCGCCGGGTCATGCTTGCGGGGCTGATCGGCTTGCGCCGCACCTGGCCGTCGACGTCGCCGCGCCACGGAGTGTGCCGTCGCCCCTGGTGCGCCTCGCCGGCGTACAAAAGAGCTTCGGCACCCATCGGGCGCTCGACGGCGTGTCGCTCAGCGTGGCGCCCGGCGAAGTGCTGGGCATCATCGGCCGCAGCGGTGCCGGCAAGTCGACGCTGATCCGCTGCCTGAACGGCCTCGAGGGACCGGCGCGCACATGACGA
Source organism: Lichenihabitans sp. Uapishka_5 (assembly GCF_033947565.1). Taxonomy (NCBI): domain Bacteria; kingdom Pseudomonadati; phylum Pseudomonadota; class Alphaproteobacteria; order Hyphomicrobiales; family Lichenihabitantaceae; genus Lichenihabitans; species Lichenihabitans sp. Uapishka_5. The sequence continues at coordinate 56,547 of NZ_JARPVX010000016.1, read as the reverse complement.
CCGATGCGCTCGGCCAGGGGCGCGAGCAGCACCGCGACATGGCCCATCCAGCCCGCCATCACCGATCGGTTGATCGTGACGCCTTCGCGCCCGTAAAGGCGAGCCCAAGCCTGGTTTTGATCGTCAGTCGTATGGATAGGATTTCCTCTGGCAGGACGGGAGAAGAAGGATCGAGTGCGGGTAAACGCCCGCGAGCGAAGGGGAAGGGGCGCCTCAGGCGAGGATGCGTTCGAGGTCCGAGACGAGACGATGAAGCGGTCGTGCCATGTGGCGAAGCTGCGTACGTATTCGGGTGGCCAGCGCAGGCCGACGCGCGGGGTGGCCGTCGCGGATCAGGTGATCTCAGCCGTGCCCCGGCGCCGACCCTGCGGGTTGCGGCGGACCATCATCGCGGCGAGGTTGCCCCAACCGTGCCGCCGGGCTGCCATCACGCCCGATGTCGCCAGGCGCCTCGCCTGGTCGGCCAACACCGACTCCGGGTCGGACTGCCCGAACAGCTCGCCGCAAAGCCGCAGGGCATGAAGGTGCAGATCGTCTTCGCTCCATTCCGACAATCGCGCGAGATGCCGGGCCGAGGTGGGGGTCCATCGCCCGTCGACCATCAGGATCAGAGCGGCCTGTGCGGCGAGCCGCCGTTCCTCGTCGTCGAACCACGCCGCCCGCCCGACCCGATCCGACCGCGATCCTGCCGGTTCCGGCCCGCCGCGATCGCGCGCGCCCGGCCGACCTTCGGCCTGAGCAGCGGCGGCGTGGAGCCGTTCCGCCGATGGGGCCCGATGATGGACGTCGTCCGGCCGGAAGCCGCACCATTCCGCACGGCGGCGTTTCAGGGCGAGGGAAAGGCTGCGGGCGGCATCGGCGATGGCGTCCTGTTCGGCCGAGGCGGCGGCCTTCGCCCGTGCCAGAAGAGGCCCGACAACCGCGAGTTCCACCATGTTCGAGAGGATCGACACCACAAGCCCGCATCGTTTCAGGCGGCGCGTGGACCACCGCATGCCATGCAGCACGGCTAGGCGTGCGGCGTGACGGCGTCTCGCCTCGTCGGCCCGCAAGGCGCGGTTGTGCCATACCGCGTCGAGATCCTGCTTCAGCGCGTCGAGCGTCTGCTTTCGCAGCGTCCGGTAGACCCTCGTTTCGACGGTCGACGACAGGCTGTTGACGCGCGCCACCCACTTCGCCTGCTGTTCGATGAACCGTGTGGTCCTGTCCGAGAAGGCGTGAGTGACCGCTGTCCTGACCCGGGCCTTGGACGCCTCGTCCGTGACGGTCCATTTCGCCGCGAGGGCGGCCGCGACCTCGGTCCTGCTCCGTCCCGTCACGCGCAACCGCAACGCGAGGCCGCGATCGCGTTGCGCCCCGTCGACCGCTCCCTTGCCGAGCTTTGCCGCACGCCGTTCGATGTCGGCCTCGAAAGCATCGACGACCATGCGGTCGCGCGCATCCGCGGCGGTGTCCGAGAGCGCATCTGCCCCTTCCGGAGGTGCCTCGGGCAAGGTGATGGGCGTCGCCGTTTCGGGTCGTGCTCGGACGCGGTCCTCGCGCGCAAGCACCGGCGCAATGGACACCTGCGGCCGACTGGCCTCGCCGTGGCGCGACGCGGCTGGCGGGAATGAGGGCCCGATCGCCGTAGCCGCGGCCGCGAGGGGGCGGCCGGCGTCCGGTATAACCGCATCCGATGTGTCCGAATGAGCCGGAGGGGGCTCCTGTGCCGGCTGATCCGTCCCGCCACCCCGCCGCGCCTGGCGGGCGGCGTTGTCCTCGGCGGCCCAGCCATCCCACATCCGCTGCAGGTCGGCCGGGCACTCACGTTGCATAAAGTCGAAGGATGTTGGCCCTCGTTCGCCTCCGTCAATCGGACGGAGATGCGCTTCGAGGGCCGCGACCGTCAGCCCGGCCCGGCTCGCTAGCTGTTCGAGGCGCGAGCGTTTGAGGCGCCGCTTGTGGTCCAATATGCGTGCCAGCCTGAGGGCCCATTCGACCTCGATCGCGTTCGTCCTAAGTGGTTTCTCGCTTCCAGTGGTCGCCATCGGCGGTGCCTCACGGGGCGGTGCTTTCGCGTGCGCCGGTGACGTCACGCTCGACGACATGCGTTCGGGACCGTCGGCGCCGATCGTCGTCTTAGGTTGGCGCGCCCGACGCCGGTGAAGTGCGGCGGTCACGATCTCGGCCGGCAGATCGAGACCCAGGTCGTGCAGGAACGCCGCGACCGGGTTCGCGCCGTCGACCGATACGGTCGGCGAGGCGACCGCAGGTCCATGGCGCTGCGTGAGCAGCCCGATGCGCTCGAGGACCGTCGCTTTATCGAGGCGTCGTGCCGCCAGGGCCGGAGCGACCTGCGCAGGCTCGGGGACGACGTCGTCGGAACCGACACGCACCGGCGTGGTCCGTTTTGGGTCGCACGCGTATTCGTGGCGTGTGGGTGCGTCAGGATCCTCAAAGGTGGCTGACGCTCGGCGTTGGATCGCACTCTGCGAGGCCGTGGCGTCGCGCCCGTCTGCGACGATGCCAGCGTTTTCGGTCAAGGTGTGCGTGAGCGGGAGACCGGCCGCTTGCCCTTCGGCGTGACCGCGACGCTCAGGTGCCCTCACCCGCTCTGCCAGCTCACGCCGCCGGCGCTCCCTCCAGGCCGTCGACCCGCGTCGATGCTGGTACTCGAGTTCCGTTCGCGGCACGTAGGTGACCGGGGTGACGGCGAGGCCGCGTCGCGCGAAACTGCGATGATCGACGTGCTCCCCAATCGCCGCCTGCATCCGTGCCGCCCAGTCGGAGCGGATCCACTCTATCGTGTTGCCGATCAGACGCCCGTCGACCTCGGTGGCGTTGCCGTCGGCTTTCTCGCTGACGGCGTCGAGGGCGCGAACCTTCCTGCCGATCACGCCCGCCTCGACCACCCGCGTTCCGAGTAGCAAATGAGCGTGATCGGGCTGTCCGTGATCGTCGTTGTGGATCTGCCCCTCGAGCGGCACCTTCAGTCTATCGGAAAGTGCCCTGGCGTAATCCTCCAGGATCGCGCCCGCCGCGGCAGGCGGTATGCCGCGCGAGAAGGACGCGATCAGGTGGACCCCGACGCGGGGCAGGCGCCCGCCATAACAACGGTAGGAGCCGTCCGGCTTGCGTTCGGCGGTATCGAGGCGCCGCGCCAGCTCGGTCCCGTTTTCGGCCCGCAGGCCCCGCGTGATCAGCACATGGGCGCCGAGCTCATCATCGACGACGTCGACCTGGCTCTTGCCGGATCGGGCGATGTACCGCGCTGCCCGGACCACGGATCGACCCTCGTCCAAGCTAGGCTCGTCGGCCGCCACATCGTCCCGCTCCACGACGCGATCTTGCCGGTTGATGTATCGCGACTTTCGCACACCGGCGAGGCGCCCCGGTTCGGCGAGGATCTTCTTGAGCGAGACGTGGAAGAAGCCTGGTGAACTCGGCAGCCGCGAGGGTCCGCTCTGCGGATCGTCGCGGGCGGCCGCCCTCGAATGCGCCGTGCGCGTCATGGCAATTTTCCCTTGGAGAATTGCTTAAGCGGGCCTGCTAGATTCGCCATAGCGGGATAGTACACTACTTTTCGACCGACCTCGTACGGACAGGACGTCGACGTAGAGATCAGGTGTGGCGATGGGCGACACGGAAGACCTGGGCTGGTCGGTCTGCATCGCCATGTCGATTCGGTGGTCGCCACAGGACGCGTTGCATGTCAATATCGATGATGCTTGCGCCTATGTTTATGGCGAAAGTGACAACTTTTCACGGCCTGACGAGCTGGGTGCCTGTTACAATCGCAGCACGCCCTGGATGCCATCCTGGATTCGAGGGCGAGGCGCATCGCGCCGTAGAGCAGGAGGAATTTGCCATGGATTTGCTTCTGGATCGATTTGCGCGGCTGAGGCGTCAGGCCAAACGCGCCGGGACGATCGGATTCGCGGTTCTGGACACGCCGCCCGAGCAGCGGGCCGCCGTCGTATCGACGGTGCTCGCGGTGCTGCCCCCGGGCAGGAGCCGCGAGGCCTTGCTGATCGTGGCGTACGATCACCCGATCGAGATCGAGCCCTGCCATCGCGACGAGCAAGTGCTGCTGATCGCGGAGCGCGAGCGCCGGAAGGCCAAGGCCGAAGCCGGTCGCGCCGAACGCGCGCGCAAGAAGGCGGATGCGGAGGTGAAAGAGGCCGAAGAGGCGGCTGAGCAGCTGCGCTTCGAGGCGTGGAAGAAATCCGGGGGTCGCTGACGTGCCGCAACCCCGTGTGGTCCGCGGCGATGCCTGCGGCCACACGGACACAATGCCCCATGGAAGCCCTGACATGCCCGACGCGATCCTAAGCCCGAGCGAAGTGACAGCAGCCGTGATCGGCTTGGCGCAGGCGATCTACACGGCGCATGTCCATGCGGGACGCGCCTGTCTCACCATCGACGACGCGGTAGGACGCGCCTGCATGATCGTCGGTTTGGCGCAATCGGACATGTGGCATCAAGTGGTTCAGAACGCGGTCGCCGCCCCCTTGTCGGCGACCTACGAGCACGAGGCCAGAGAACAAGTGGCCAATGACGAGATCGCGCGTGAGCAGTATCGTCGGATAGACATGTTCGCACGCGCCCTCAATCGACGGGAGGTCGGACATGTCGAGACTAACGGTGATGGCTCGGGCGTGGACCCTGCCGATCATGGGTGAGATCATGCGCATGAGGAAGGGGGCCGGACCAAGCGTGGCGCCAGGGTCACCTTTCGTCCTCCGACTGGAGTGGGCCCCTGGCAGCCGATAGGTCGACGAAGATGGATTGACCGGGTAGCCGGGCTCTGGACCGCGCCGGATTTCCCAGAGGCTCCAATTCTTGAGACCCGACGATCCGCGTTCGACGCCGTAAGCCGGCCGCCGGCCAACATGAGCGGGATGCCGGTCCTCCCGACCGAAACACCATGCCCTTGATGACGATGATCGCGGAGACCGGTATGTATCGCTGCGCGACGCTTTCCAAGACTGCGAAAAAATGTAGTATCTTCAGGCGTTAAGCTGCGATGCCTTCGCTGTGCACGCCCACTGAGCGCTGGCCGTTGCACCAGGAAAGGCCATATCAGTCTCATGGCTTGGCTTGCAGCCGAATGTGCTTGGATGGAGGTTAAAGGACCTGAATGCTTGATCGGAGAAGTTTCTGCACCCTGATCGTCGGAGCCGTGGCTCCTAAAACATGCGACGGGTACGAAGATCGGGACTTCGTTGTCCATCAGATGTTGCCACGCAGGAGCCAAGCCTACCGCATCGGCGAGGTCATTCACGACCCGCGCTGCGGACGATATTTCCGTCTGGCGAAGATGATTGAGACATCGAATGGACCTCTCGCCAAACTCCGCTGTGTCAGCCGGGCCACCTAGGGCCTGTTAGTGCCTGAGCCAATCGAGTGCAGCGGCGATGCTTAGGACGCCGAGGAAACTGTTTGCGGTTTTCTCGTAGTTGGTCTGCCCCCGTTGGGTGATCCGGTTCGAATGTTAGTTCAGGGTCGGTCTGGGTGCTAGCGTGAGCATGGCCGGCGGAGCTGGTCGGGGTTGCGCAGCCGGCCATGCGGCGAAGGCGGGCACAAACACCTCCGGAGCGGGTGGCCTGTAACCGATCGAGCTGTGCGGCCGGACGGTGTTGTAGTGCCGTCGCCAGCTCTCGATAATGACCTGCGCCTCCCGCAGCGAGTAGAAGATCTCGCCATCGAGGAGTTCATCCCGGAGCCGGGCATTGAAGGACTCGACGTAGCCGTTCTCCCAAGGACTGCCCGGGGCGATATAGGCAGTCTTGGCGCCGACGGCCTTGATCCAGTCCTGCACGGCTTGCGCGACGAACTCGGGACCGTTGTCGGAACGAACATGGCCCGGCACACCGCGCAGGATGAACAGGTCGGAGAGCACGTCGATGACGTCGACGGCCTTCAGCTTGCGGGCGACCCGGACGGCGAGGCATTCGCGGGTGAACTCGTCGACCACGTTGAGGGTCCGGAACTTACGGCCGTCGTGCGTCCGGTCCTCGACAAAATCGTACGACCATACGTGATCGCGGTGCTCGGGCCGGAGCCGGATGCAGGAGCCGTCGTTGAGCCATAGGCGACCGCGCTTCGGTTGCTTGGCCGGCATTTTTAGGCCCTCGCGTCGCCAGATCCGCTCAACCCCCTTGGCGTTCACGATCCAGCCGGCATCGCGCAACAAGGCCGTGATCCGCCGATAGCCATAGCGGCCGTACTGACGGGCCAACTCGATAATGTCGGCCATGAGCAGGTCTTCGTCATCTCGGCCCCGCGGCGTCTTGCGCTGCGTCGAGCGGTGCTGTCCAAGCGCCACGCACACGCGGCGCTCGGACACGGCCAGATGCCGTTGCACATGCTCGATGCAAACGCGCCGACGCGCGGGGCTCAGAAGTTTCCCGAGGCGGCTTCCTTCAGGATCAGCTTGTCCAGCGTGAGATCCGCGACCGCCTTACGCAGTCTCGAGTTCTCGGTTTCCAGCTCTCTCAGGCGCTTCACCTGGTCGGCCTTCAACCCGCCGAACTCCTTGCGCCAGCGGTAGTACGTGACCTCCGTCACGCCGATCGAGCGGATCGCATCCGCTGTCGTCTGCCCTTGTGACACCAGCACGTCGACTTGGCGCAGCTTGGCCACGACCTCTTCAGGCTTGTGGATCTTCTTCGGCATCTGTCCGTCCTCGCGTTGGCTTAAAGCCATACTTCAGGGCGGATCACTTCAGTGGGGGCAGACCACGGCGATCGCGACAGCCCAAGGTCAACAGGAATAGAAGCACCCACAGCGAGACGAGGGCCATCCCCCTGGCGGCGAGCATGTTGCCCGCCGCGCGGAACATCGACACCACGGCGAGTTGCAGAGCGCTAAAGCTCCAGGCGCACGACATTGTCTGGATGAAGCGCTCGCCTTCGGCGCCGGCTGTGGGATCGCCGGCTGCGACGGTCGGGGGGAAAGCCGCCCAGCCCAGTACGCGTCGGTGATCTGGTAACCGGTCTGCAGCAGGTGCGGTGCGCCGCCCCCAACGGCACAGCCAGGCAGAGCCATGGCCCAGAATCGGCCGTCCTTTGGCAAGGATCAGGGCATGGGCATCAGTCCGTCGTGGGTGTCCGGTCGATGGGTGTCCCGCGCGGCCGCACAGGTGCCGGCCTGATCCCGAGTCAGCGTGCCCTGACACCATCGAGAAAGAGGCCGACGGCCGCCCGGATGCGATGGTCGACCTGCACCGGATCGGTGTGGATGCCCAGCATGGCCAAGCGTGTCTGCCGTCCAATAACGAGGCTCAGGAAGAGGTCGGCTGCCAGATCGGCATTCTCGATGACGATCTGCCCGTCGCGACGATGATGCGCGAGCACGGTGGCCAGAGCCGCGGTGCTGCGCTGCCAGCCTTCCTGATGCGCGAGCCGGGCCAACTCGGGAAAGCGGAGCGCCTGCGCGATCAGGATGCGCTGGATCGCCAGCGCTTCGGGCGCGAGCGCGGCTGCCATCATGATGCGCGAAATCGACAGGAGCACATCATCGATCCGACCCGACAGGGGCGACTCGGCAGCTTCCCCCAAGGGGACGAGCCAACGGTCGATTTGCCTCTGGACCACAGCGGCGAACAGGGCGCCCTTGTCCTTGTAGCGGGCGTAGAGCGTCGCCTTGCCGACACTGGCGGCCTCCGCGACCGCATCGATCGTGGTTGCGTCGAAGCCGCGCTCCATGAACATGCGGGCGGCGATCTCGATCAGGCGCTCGTCACGACGCAGCGCTGCCTCCTGCGAGGGACGTCCGCCGGTGTAGCGCTTGGGCTTAAGTTCCGCCTCGCCGGTCATCGTTCCCATCGCGGTTGGGCCACGCACCGGCCCGGAGGCCTTGTCTGGCCGCAGCTTCTCCGACTCGATCACGCTTTTTCCCCATACCGCAAGCTTGCATTCAGCATTGGCTGGGCATAACAGAACAGAGCCGTTTAGTTCAACAGAGTTCAATAATATGGACAGCACGACCGCGGACCGACGCGCTTTCGACGACGCCGCGCGTCCGGAAGAGCCGGCGGAAGCCGGGGTGGTGCCATTGAGCGGCAGGACGGCGCGGCAATTGTCGCCTGAACCCATCCCAGCAGCTCTTCCGGCGCCGCCGCCCGCGGCAACGTCGCCACAACTTGCGGCGGCACCGGTGGTGTCCACACCGGCCACGAAGCGGCCTAAGCGGGGGAAGGCAAAGCTCTTCTTTGCAGCCGTGCTTCTGGCGGGCATTGCCGGCGGCGGCCACTACGGCTGGCACTGGTGGACCGTGGGCCGCTTCCAGGAAACCACCGACAACGCCTTCTTGCAGGCCGACAAAGTGACGGTGGCGCCCAAGGTCGCCGGTTTCGTATCGGCGGTCTTCGTCGGCGATAACCAAGCCGTGAAGACGGGCGACGTCCTCGCGACCATCGACGACCGGGACTACAAGATCGCCATCGCCGAGGCGCAGGCTGACCTCGACAAGGCCGAGGCGCAGCTCGACGGCTACAAGGCGGCGGTGGTGCAGCAGCAGGCCCAGGTCGAATCCGCAAAGGCCGACGTCAGCAACGCCGATGCGGGACTGACGTTCGCGGGCCAGGAGGCCAAACGTTATCAGGACCTGTTGTCCTCCGGAGCCGGCACGTCGCAGCGGGCGCAGCAGACGCAATCCGACCTGCTTCAGCGTACCGCCACCCTCGCCAAGACCCGTGCGGCTCTCGATGCCGCCGAGAAGCAGGTTGTGACCTACGGCGCCTTGGCCAAAAGCGCGAACGCGGCGATCGCCGGCGCGCAGGCCAAGCTGGAACAGGCCCAGCTCAACCTGAGCTACACGATCGTCCGCGCGCCGATCGATGGCGTCGTCGGGGACCGATCGCTACGTTCCGGGCAGCTCGTCCAGGCCGGCATGGGGCTGCTCACGGTCGTGCCGGCCGGGCGCGACATCTACCTCGTGGCCAACTTCAAGGAAACGCAGCTCGGCGACATGGTCCCGGGGCAGCCGGTTGAGTTCACCGTGGACGCCTTCGGCGATCGCGTCTTCCGCGGCCGCGTCGACAGCTTCTCGCCCGGCACGGGCGCGCAGTTCGCCCTGCTGCCGCCGGAAAACGCGACCGGCAACTTCACCAAGGTGGTGCAGCGCGTTCCTGTGAAGATTACCATCGCCGGCGACGACACCGATCTGTCGCGCCTGCGGCCGGGCCTTTCGGTCGAGGCCACGGTCGAGACCCGCAGCGGTTCGTCCGACAAGCCGACACGGGTCGGCCTGGCCGAGGTGCGCTGACCCAAGCTTTTCCGTGACCCCACCACGGGAATCGACCCGCTTCTGCCCGGTGCGTTTATCCGCGTCGGACATGAGTGGGATCCTCGCCCAAACTCGGCGGCCCCATGTCCTCCACACCAGAAAAAGCTTCTCTGCGCGATTGGCTCGCCGTCACGGCTGCCATCCTCGGCGCCTTCACAGCCATTCTCGACATCCAAATCACGAACTCCTCTCTGAGCGACATCGAGGGTGCGCTCGGCGCCTCGTCCGACGAGGGAAGCTGGGTGTCCACGGCGTATCTGATGGCTGAGATCATCGTGATCCCATTAACGGGGTGGCTCGGTTCGATCTTCGGCCTGCGCCGCTATCTCGCCTTCAACACGGCCGTTTTCATCGGCTTCTCCATCGCCTGCGCGCTGTCGACCAGCCTGACCGAGATGATCTTCTTTCGCGCCGGCCAGGGTTTTACGGGCGGTGTGCTGATTCCAACCGCCATCACCATCGTGCGTACCAAGCTGCCGAAATCGCAGCAGGCTGTCGGCATCGCCTTATTCGGGCTGACCGCCACCTTTGCGCCGGCCATCGGCCCAACGGTCGGGGGCTGGCTCACCGACAACCTTTCCTGGCACTATATCTTCTACCTCAATCTGCTTCCGGGGCCGATCGCGATGGCGTTGCAGCTTTATGCGCTCGACAAGGCCCCGCTGCGCCTCGTCGAGCTGGCGAAGGGTGACTGGCTTGGCATCGGCCTGATGGCGACAGGCCTGCCGGCCTTGACCTTTGTGCTCGAAGAGGGGCAGCGCAAGGATTGGTTCGGCTCGCCCATCATCTTGGAGGGCACCGCTCTGGCGGTGTTCGGTATTGTCGGCTTCGTCGTCCGGGAGCTGACCGCGGCCAAGCCGTTCATCAATCTGAGGGTGCTGAAGAACAGGTCCGTGGGCGGCGGCTGCCTGTTGATGACCGTGCTCGGCGCCGTGTCGTTCGGCTCGATCTACGTCATCCCAGTCTATTGCGCGCAGATCCAGGGCTACAACGCCGAGCAGATTGGCTACGTAGTGATGTGGAGCGGCCTGCCGCAGCTCGTGCTGTTCCCGGCCATGCCGTTCCTGATGAAGCGGTTCGATCCCCGCGTGCTGGTCGTGGCCGGTACGCTGTTGTTCGCGGCGAGCTGCTTCATCAATGTCGGCCTGACCCACGACGTCGGCATGAACCAGCTGATCTTGCCTCAGCTCCTTCGCGCGGCCGGGCAGCCGCTGTTCACCGTGCCGCTTTCCCAGATGTCGACGGCGGGACTGGCGCCGCGCGACACGGCGGACGCCTCGGCCCTGTCCAACATGATGCGCAATCTCGGTGGCTCCATCGGCATCGCCATGTTGTCGACGATGATCGACCGTCGCGAGCACTTCCACTTCTCGGTGTTGGCCGAGGCGATGACGCAGAACGCCACGCTGACCCAATCGCGACTGGCCGCCCTCGCTGCCGGCCTGCACGCCCACGTCTTGGACCTTGCCGCCGCCAAGGCGCAGGCGATCGGTCTGCTTGCCACGCAGGCCCGGCGCGAAGCCTATGTGATGGCCTACAGCGACGCCTTCTGGATCATCGGCGTAGGGCTGATCATCAGCCTGGGCGCGATCGGCCTGCTCAAGAAGCCGCAGAAAGCAACTGGGCCGATCGAGGCACATTGACCGATGCGACCGCCCCGAAGATCCGAATTGGCGATCTTGACGGCGCTTCTGGACGGGCCGAAGCCGATCAGGGAGGGCCCGATCGGACGCTGCGTCAAGCGCGGGTGGTGTGCCGTGCGAATGGAAACGCAGGCCGGCACAGGGGGCGGAAAGATTGTCGTTCTCTACGAGCTCACATCGGACGGACACGATCTACTTGCAGAGGCCGCAGCCACGACGAGTTCGGCTTGAGCCGGACAGCCCTGGTCGTGTGATCCGAGTTCGGAACCATACGACCGAGCCGCGGCCCTCGACAGCCCTTCTGACTTCAACCAAGGACGCCCGCCATGGCTCAGCCTCGTTTTCGCGTCGGCATCGTCGGTCTTCAACCCGATCGGAGTTGGGCCGCGCGGGCGCATGTGCCCGCATTGCGGGCGCTCTCCGAAGATTACGAGATCGTCGGTGTGGCCAATTCCAGCCGGGAAAGCGGTGCTGCCGCAGCCGAGGCGCTCGGCATCCCGCGCGCCTTTGATACCGTCGCGGATCTGGTCGCAAGCCCTGAGGTCGATCTCGTCGCGGTGACCGTGAAGGTACCGCATCATCTCGACCTCGTGTCCGCCGCCATCGGGGCCGGCAAGCATGTTTAATGCGAATGGCCGCTTGGCAACGGCCTTGCGGAAGCGCGACGCATGGCTGATCTGGCCCGTGACAAGGGCGTCCTCGGGGTCGTCGGAACGCAGGCCCGCATGGCGCCGGAGATCCGACAGCTCTGTGACTTGGTGGCCGAAGGTTATGTCGGGGAGGTGCTGTCCACCACGCTGGTCGGCACGGGTGGCAATTGGGGTCCGGTCATTCAGACGGCCAACGCCTATACGCTCGAAGACGCCAATGGCGCGACCCTGCTGACGATCCCGCTCGGTCATACGCTCGCAGCTCTGACCCAGGCGCTCGGCCCGGTCGCCAGTGTTTCCGCGACCCTGGGGCATCGCCGGACGACCGCCCTCAATGTCGACACGGGCCAGATCGTGGCCATGACGGCGGCCGATCAGGTCCTGGCCTATGGCGAACTCGTCGGCGGCGCGCCGCTCTCGATCCATTATCGTGGCGGGTCGTCCCGCGGACCGGGGCTGCTGTGGGAGATCAACGGCACCGAGGGCGATATTCGGATCAGCGGACCCAGCGGCCACACCCAGATGGTGCCACTCAGCCTGAGCGGCGGCCGTGGCGACGACAAGACCCTGGAGCCGCTGCCCTTGACCGCCGCCTACGCGGCAGATGCCGGCGATGGACCGGTGATCGGCAATGTGCGCCGCCTTTATGCCGCCTTGGCAAGGGATCTGCGCTTCGGCACGCGCGAAGCGCCGCGCTTCGAAGACGCCGTCGCCATCCATCAGATCATTGCCGCGATCGAAGCCACGGCGGGAACGCACGCCGCGGTTCGGCCCGACATGATGTGAGCTGCAAGCGAACCTCCCGGGAGTTCTCCAAAATGTTTCAATGCATCGGCTATGCGGCTCACGACGCCCAATCGCCCCTGGCGCCGTTCTCCTTTACGCGGCGGGCGCTCCGACCTCGCGATGTCGCGATCGAGATCGTCTATTGCGGGGTTTGTCATTCGGACCTGCACTACGCCCGCGACGACTGGGGCCGGACGGCCTATCCATGCGTGCCGGGTCACGAGATCGTCGGCAGGGTGACCGAGGTCGGCCCGGAGGTGACCCGGTTCAAGCGCGGCGACCATGCGGCTGTCGGCTGCATGGTGGACAGCTGCCGGGACTGCTCGTCCTGCGCGGCCGGGCTCGAGCAGTATTGCAACAACCGGCTCACGGCGACCTATAACGGCAAGGACCGGCAGACGGGCGAGCCGACCCTCGGCGGCTATTCGGACCGCATCGTGGTGACCGAGGACTTCGTGCTGCGGATCCCGGAAGGGCTCGATCTGGCGCGTGTGGCTCCGCTCCTTTGTGCTGGCATCACCACCTACTCGCCGCTGCGACACTGGAAGGTTGGTCCGGGTCAAAACGTTGGCGTTGTCGGCTTGGGTGGCCTCGGGCATATGGGCGTCAAGCTTGCGCGCGCCCTGGGGGCCGAAGTCACCATGATCACGACGTCGCCGGACAAGGAGAAGGACGCCAGGGCGCTAGGAGCGCATGGGTTCCTGCTCTCAACCGACAAAGCCGCCATGGCAGCTCACGCCGAGCATTTCGATTTCGTTCTCAACACCATCCCGGTCAGCCACGATGTCGGCCCTTATATGGCGCTCGTCAGGCTCGACGGCGCACAGGTACTGGTCGGCGCGCTGGACCCGCTCGAACCCTTGTCGGGCAGTGCGCTGGCTTACCGCCGCAAGACCCTCGCCGGGTCGATCATCGGCGGCATTGCGGAAACCCAGGAAATGCTCGATTTTTGTGCCGAACACGACGTGCTGGCCGATTGTGAAACGATCGCGATGCAGGACATCAACGCGGCCTATGATCGCCTGAAGAAGGGCCGGGTGAAATACCGGTTCGTGATCGACATGGCGTCCCTGAAGCAGGCGGACGCGGCGGCCTGACCGGCATCCCACCTTGTCCCAGAAGGACCATGTCAATGAAGATGCAGGATCTCACCGGAAAGGTGGCCGTGATCACGGGAGCCTCGAGCGGCATCGGCGAAGCCGCCGCCCGGCTCCTTGCGGACGAGGGCGTCCATGTCGTGCTGGTTGCCCGCCGGCGCGACCGGCTCGAGAAGCTCGCTGAAGCGTTGGGCGGACAGGCCTCGGTGATGGAGGCCGATGTGGGCGATGCCGCGCAGGTCAAGGCCGTGTTCGATCACGTAGGCGAGCGGTTCAGAGGTCTCGACCTACTGTTCAATAATGCGGGCCTTGGCATCAATGCCAAGTTCGAGGCCAGCGCGCCGGCTGACTGGAAGCAGATGATCGATGCCAATCTTTACGGCGTCCTTCACTGCACGCAGGCCGCGATTCCGCTCCTGCGCGGCCGCCCTGGAGCGATGATCGCGTCCGTGTCCAGCGTCGGGGGACGCTACGGCGTCGAGAACTGGTCGGTCTACAGTGCCACCAAATTTGCCGTGGTCGGCTTTCACGACGCCTTGCGCAAGGAACTGGGCCCCGATCGCATCCGCGTTTCGGTGATCGAGCCGGGGGCGGTGTGGAGCGAGTTCGGCCACAATGTGAGCGAGGCCCTCGACGCCCGGCGCACACAGCTCGAGGCGCTAACGTCCGAGGACGTGGCACAGGCCCTGGTCTATGCCTTCGCGCAACCCGCGAACGTCCTGGTTGAGGAAATCCTGCTACGGCCCGTGCTGCAGGTTGCCCCCTGATCGGCCGTCAAGCCGGTGAGCGACCTTGGGGCCCGCCATCCGCAATCGAAGCCTTTCCTGGGAAGCCCACTTGGCGAGCGATCCGCGGTAGTCGGTAGCGAACGCTTGGCCCGCCGGGATGGTGTCGACCCCGCAGGAGTCATCCGTGTGGCTCGGCAAGCGCGGACCCTACCGCCTTGATGGCCTGCGGCCACGGTTCCCTCGCGAAATGATCGGCCGCCTACGCCGCAGTAGCCACCATGCGCAAGTGCAAAGCGGTCCGCCCAGGCCCGGGCGGCCGCGTCGAGGGTCGAGGTCCAAGGCACCGTTTCCCCGAACGCCAGCATAGCCATGCTTCACCCGGTCGACATCACTGAGAAGGAGCAGCGCCGTCGTGACAGGGGCCTTCACGCCGGGCGCGGTCACGGCCGCCACCTTGCGACCGCGTCGGCGCCCGCGGTGAAAGCACCGATGACGCGCGGGTGCAGCGCCGCCTTCTCATCAAGGGCCTCGGTCCGGCTTGTTGTGGTCATTGCGGCTGTCTGACCGCGACGGGACGGCCCAGGACCGTATCGCCGTCGAGTTCCGTGATCACGGTGATCCGGACTGCTGCATCGGCGTCTGGCTCGGCGACGTCATGGCCCCACTCGTCATCAGGATGCGGCCTAGCAGCGGGCGCACCGCTGTCCGGAAGGTGCAACCCACCAGCTTCATCGTGGTGCGTCTCCAGTCAGTGTGCGGGCGGCCGAGGCTTGCCACCGAACGGGCAATCGCCGTTGGGATGCTGCATCGTCACGCCATGCTCAGAGCCGGATGACGATCTTACCAAAGTGGGTTGCGCCTTCGAGGTGGCGCCAGGCTTCCAGGGCCTGATCGAAGGCGAACACGCGGTCGATTACAGGCCGCAAGGCGTGCAACGCGATAGCGCGGTTCATCGCCTCGAACATGTCCCGCGATCCGACGGAAATACCCTGCAGCCCCACGCGGCGACGCAGGATCGCGGTGGGGTCGATTTCGTTGTGCCCCGTGAGCACGCCGATGATCCCGATCGTGCCGCCCATACGCGTCGACTGGATCGAACGCGCGAGGGTGCCGGCGCCGCCGACCTCCACCACATGGTCCACACCGACTCCATCGGTGAGCGCGAGCACCGCTTCCTGCCACTCGGGCGTGCTCCGGTAATTGATTGTCTCGTCTAGCCCGAAGCCCCGCGCGCGCGCCAGCTTATCGTCGGATGACGACGTGCCGATCACCCGCGCTCCAAGCAGCTTGGCAAATTGCAGGGCGAAAATAGACACGCCGCCCGTGCCCTGGACCAGGACGGTGTCGCCCGCCGTCACATGGCCGAAGGCAATTAGCGAGTGCCACGCCGTCACCGCCGCGCACGGCAGTGTCGCGGCCTCCTCGAAAGACAGGTGTGCGGGGATGTGCACCAGAGCGGTCTCGGGAAGCACGACGTATTCCGACAGCACGCCGTCGAGCGCACCCCCGAGTGCCTGGGCCACCACGTCCTCGCAGGGCACCTCCGATCCAATGTGGGCTGAAGATGGGGCAGACCCGATCGCCCGCCTTGACCCGCGTCGTCCCTGGCCCGACGGCCTCGACCTCTCCGGAACCGTCTGAAAGCGGCACAAGCCCGGCCCGGACAGCGGGGCCGTATGTGCCGGTGACCGTCATCAGGTCACGATAGTTGAGGGACGCCGCGCGGATCCGGACGAGCGCCTGACCCGGCCCTGGAGTTGGGGTCGGCCTCTTTACAAGGGCGAGACCGTCTGTGCTCCCGGGACGGCTGAGCTGAAACTGCTGCACGGTTGATGGTCCTTGTCGCAGAAGCCGATGGGCGATCGCCCGTTGCGGCCCTTTCCAAGCAGGAACGTAGGGCTTGAGCAGCGGTTACAAGCTTACGACAGCCGGTCCGATCGGTGAGCATCGCGTACCGGTAACTGGTTGATCACGCGAAGTCCGGCCGTTCCAGCGGTTATGCAGACCACCATCCAGTGACTTGGAGGCGAAAATGAACAAGCGCAAGCTCGGGACGGCTGGGCTCGAAGTGTCGGCCATCGGCCTCGGCTGCATGGGCATGTCGGAGTTCTACGCCGGACGAGACGAAGCCGAGTCCATCGCCACGATCCACCGCGCGCTCGACCTCGGCATCGATTTCCTAGACACCGCCGACATGTATGGCTTGGGCCTCAACGAGGAACTCGTCGGACGGGTCGTGCGGGAGCGATCCGAGTGGGTGGTTGTTGCGACCAAGTTCGGCAACGTCCGTGGCGAGGACGGTAGCTTTCAAGGGGTCAACGGCCGACCATATTATGTGCGCCAGGCTTGCGACGCTAGCCTAAAGCGCATGGGCCTCGATGTGATCGATCTTTACTATCAGCACCGGGTCGACCCCCAGGTTCCGATCGAGGACACGGTGGGCGCCATGGCGGACCTCGTCCGCGACGGCAAGGTCAAGTATCTCGGCCTTTCCGAAGCCGCGCCCGCAACCGTCCGACGCGCCCAGGCGGTGCATCCGATCAGCGCGCTCCAGACCGAATATTCGTTATGGAGCCGCGACCCGGAGGACGAGATCCTACCCACCGTGCGGGCCCTCGGGATCGGCTTCGTGCCATACAGCCCGCTCGGGCGCGGCTTCCTCACTGGTCAATTCCGCAAGGTCGAAGACCTGTCCGCGGACGATAGCCGGCGCCATCACCCCCGCTTTCAAGGCGAGAACTTCGTGAAGAACCTGGACCTCGTGGCCGAGATCGAGACCGTGGCCCGCGACAAGGGTTGCTCGGCGTCGCAACTCGCCCTCGCTTGGGTGCTGGCGCAGGGCAACGACATCGTTCCGATCCCCGGCACGAAGCGCCGAAAATACCTTGAGGAGAATGTCGGCGCGATCAACGTGACCCTCACTCCCGCAGATGTCGAACGGATCGACAAGGCGTTGCCGGTCGGCGCCGCCACCGGCACGCGCTACGCCGCGCCTCAGATGCAGGCGCTCAACCGCTGAACCGGCGATCAAGAACAGTGGTGGAGGAGATCCCAGGTCATTGGTAGGCAAACGTATCGTGGTGCTCGGCGGCAGTTCCGGCATCGGATTGGCGGTAGCGCAAGCCGCAGCAGAGAAAGGCGCCTCGCTGGTTGTCGCATCCAGCAACCGAAACAAGGTGGACGAGGCCTTGGCCACCTTGCCAACGGGTGCCGAGGGTCACGCCCTCGATCTGACCCAAGCCGAAGCCGTTGAGGCGTTGTTCAAGGACTTGGGGCCATTCGATCACCTCGTCTTCACAGCCGGTGAAACGTTGGAGCTGGGCTCCCTGGCAAGCACGGACCTCGAGACCGCCAAACGTTTCTTTGAGCTACGCTACTGGGGCGCGTTTACGGCTGCCAAATGCGGCAGCGGCAACATCAGGCCGGGTGGCTCCATCGTCTTCACCTCCGGCACCGCGGGTCGGCGCCCCCGGGCGGGGTGGTCACTCGGTGCAAGCATCTGCTCCGCCATGGAGGGCCTGACCCGAGCCCTCGCGGTCGAACTCGCGCCGATCCGGGTCAATATCGTTGTGCCTGGACTGGTCAGGACGCCGCTCTGGGCCGGGATGGCCGAGGCCGATCGCGACACCCTGTACCGAAACGCCGCAAAGGCGCTTCCGGTCGGCCATGTGGGCGAGGCCTCGGAGATCGCCGACGCCTATCTCTACCTTATGGGCCAAAGCTACGGGACAGGGCAGGTGATTGTGGTCGACGGCGGTGGCTCGTTAGTCTGAGTTGCCCCATGGGAGCGGGCCGCCGTCCGGTTCACCTAGCTCATAGCTCCAAAGCTGACATTCAGCTTTCGGCCAAGACGCGCCGTACAGCAGCCGGACGGCTCTGCGCCCATAGCGGTCGTGCGTTGGCGTCAGCGGCTTTCTGGAAAGCTGCCGTTTGCTTGTCTGTCCAGAAAGGTCGCGGGCGGTCGCGATTGCTGCGTTCCGGTGCAATCGGCCGCGTTCAGCCAGGGCGACTTACTCAGATCTGCGCGATGCCACCGTCAACGAAAACCTCGCTGCCGTTGATGAAGGTGCTCTCGTCGGACGCCAGGAAGGCCACGACCTTCGCGACCTCCTCGTCGCGCCCGATTCGCTGGAGGGGCGTGATCGAGGCGGCCAAGCTTAAGAAGCTATCGACCTGCTCCTTCGGCAGTCCGGATTCACTCCAGGCCGGCGTGACGATGGCGCCTGGGCTTACGGCATTTACCCGGATGGTCTTGCCCTTCAGGTCCGACGACTAGGTGCGCGCGAAAGAGCGGACCGCGGCCTTGCTGGCACTGTAAAGTCTCCAGTTTTCGAACCCCTTGCTCGCGACGATCGAGGCGCTGAGGATGATCGAGCTTCCCGGCCCCATCAAAGGCAGTGCCTTCTGCACCGTCCAGATAACGCCCTTGACGTTGGTGCCGAGCAGGCCGTCGATATGCTCTTCGGTCAGGGCTCCAAGCGGTGCCGGTGCCGCATAGTCTGCATCGTGACTGTCGAACTGAAAGCGCCAAAAAATCGTAGGAGGCTTTAACCGATGTCGAATGGCGCTTCATGGAAGGCGATCTCCAGCTCCAGGGCGTGGCGGAAGTTTGTGCCAAGGCTGGCTTCCAGTCCCGGGTCCGCGTCGTCGATCTGTTGGCGGAGCCAGTCGGCCTGGGCCAGGAACTCGGGCTCGGCGTGGAGGTCGACCCAGCGGCGCAGGACAGGGTCGCTGATCAGGCGCTTGGCCGCGCGGGAACACCAGGTCGCGTACATCCATTCGGCGGCGAGCATGATCGCGACGCCATCGAGGTAGCTGCCATCGCGCGCGATGGCCAGCATGCCGTCCCGGAACGCCGGGACGGAGGGCGGCAGGGCTCTGGCCCGGTCGGCGGGCGTAATGCCGAGCGCCGCGTAGGTCCGTTCGAAGTAGCCGATCTGCTCGACCGCCAGAGCTTGCAGCACGCCGGCGAGCCAGCGCCGCTCGGCGAGGCCCGGCGCCTTCACGAGCATGTGGCCGAAGATCAGCATCGCGGTTTCGACGAAGTCGCATTCGTAGATCAGATAGGCCTTGAAGGCCTCCGGGCTAAGCCGGTCTGCCTCGATGGCGGCCACGAAGCGGTGCGCTTGCATGGCGTCCCAGACATCCTGGTTCGCGGCGCGGATGCGTTCCGACAGGGTTAGGCTTTGCGGGCTCACGCGCGCGCCTCCCCGGAGCGGACAGCGTGGACCTTTTCCATGAAGGCCGCGACCCGGGCCTCCTCGACCGGGTTCCACCAGACGCCGCCCTGTTTCAGCGAGCTCGCGATGATGACGCCGTCGAGCAGCGGCAGCATGGCGGCGATGTTGCCGGGCGTGATGCCGCTGCCGACGAGGAGCGGCAGGCCGGTGGCGTTGCGCATGGTCGCGATCTCGTCGACCGCGGCCGCGTCGCCGGTGCGCTGCCCGGTGCAGATCACCGCGTCGGCATCGAAGAACTCGACGTCGCGCACCATCTCGGACACCGAGCGGTCGGCCACGATGGCGTGGGCACCGTGCTTCACATGGGCATCGGCGAAGACCGCAACGTCATCGGCCCCGATGGCGGCGCGATAGCGCAGCGCCACGGCGGCCTCGCCCTCGACGATGCCTTCGTTCGCCACATAGGCGTTGGCCCACTGGTTGACGCGCACGAACTGGGCGCCCGCGGTCTTGGCGACGGCCAGCGCCGGCACCGCCCCGTTGGCCAGCACGTTGATGCCGAGCGGCACGTCGAATCGCTGGCGGATACGGTCGGTGATCACGGCCAGCCCCGTCGTCACTTCATGGCCGATCCGCTCCGGCTTCAGGAACGGGATATCGCCGTGATTCTCGATTATGAGACCGTCAACCCCGCCCCTGACGTAAGACTCGGCATCCGCTACCGCGATGTCGATCGTCTTGCGAAAGTCCTTGTCGCGCCAGCGTGGCGTTCCTGGCATGGGTGGGCAGTGAACAACGCCGATTATGACTTGATTACGCCGAAATATACCGTTGATTTTGCTCTCTCTGTTATGCGATACACTCATAATTACCTCTCTTTGAGCTGATTTATGTTTCTTGTTCTTGGAAACGCAGTTGTCGACGAGGCGATGACGGCCGATGCGTGGCCAGCGCCGGGGCAGACCGTGGTGGTGGGCGCGCCCCGGCGGGACCTCGGCGGCAAGGGAGCCAACCAAGCCCTCATGCTGGCCCGCGCCGGCGCGCCGGTGCGCTTCGTGGCCCCGGTCGGTCGCGACCCCGACGGGGACTGGATCGCCGACACGCTGCGGCATGCCGGGCTGCCGCAGGCGGAGCTGTGGCGCACCGGAGGCGCGACCGACCGTTCGCTGATCTTCGTCAGCCGCGAGGGCGAAAACGCCATCGCGTCGACCACCGAGGCGGCGCGATCCATCGATGCCGTGGCGGCGGCCGCGCTGGTGCAGGGGCTGGAGCCGGGCGATGTGCTGGTGTTGCAGGGCAACCTCACGCTGGCCACGACCTGCTCGGCGCTCGAGGCGGCGCGGTCGAGGCGAGTCCGCACCGTCTTCAATCCGTCCCCGATCCAGGCAGGCTTCGGCGAGTTGCTCGGCCTCGTCGACCTGCTGGTGCTGAACGAGCCTGAGGCCGCAGCCCTGAGCGGGGGCGCGGCGGGCGACGAGGCCGCCGCAGCGCTCCGGTCTGCGGGGGCTGGTGCCGTGGTGCTGACGCTCGGCGGCCGGGGCGCGGTTTTCGTCAGCGAGGCCGGCCACGGCCATGTGCCGGCCCGCGCCGTCAAGGTCGTGGATACGACCGGTGCGGGCGATACGTTCGCGGGCGTGCTGACGGCTGCATTCTACCAGCGTGACCTGTCGCTCGCCGCCGCGATCCGCGCCGCCACCGAGGCGGCGACCCTCACGGTGCAGCGGCCGGGCACGCTGGCGGCCTTTCCGAGCGCCGATGAGGTCGCGGCGATCTGGCGCCGATAAATGAGGACCCATGGTGATGCCGCGCGGCTCGCCTCAACCGGCCGTGGAGAAGACGCGGCGAGGATTATCGACCATCAGGGCCGTCAGAGCGGCCTCGGACAGGCCGAGTCGGCGCAGGCGCGGCAGGAAATGCCGCTGAATATAGGCGTAGCCGAAGCCGCCGTAGCGAGTGAGCATCATCTTCAGGAACACGTCCTGCGAGAGCACGATCTGGCGGCCGAAGCCGGCCTCGACCAGTCCCTTGATGGCGCGGGCGTTCTCGTCCTCCGACGGGCATTGCACGCCCTGGTCGGCGTACCAGAAGTCCATGCCCACCATGTCGTATTCGAGGATGGCACCGCGTTCGGCGAGGCCGAACTGGTAGGCGGTGTCGAAGAAGGACGGGTTCATGTGGCACAGCACGGTGTGCCGGATGTCGCCGCCCTCCTCAGCCACGATGTCGAGCACCCGGTTGGCGTGGCGGTACCAGCCCGGCAGGTGCACCATCAACGGCAGCCGGGTCCGCCGTTGCGCCGCTGCGGCGCCGCGCAACGACTTCTCCTCGTCCGCCGTGAAGTCCCCTGAAACCCCGATCTCGCCGATAAGGCCGATCTTGACGCCGGTCCTATCGACGCCCTCGAGCGACTCGGCCACGATTTCGTCGGCGATGTCGGCTTTGCTCATGCTGGCCACGCAGGGCGGATGCGAGCTCTGCAGATAGTAGCCCGCGCCCATGACGATCTGCAGCCCGGTCGCTTCCGCAATGCGGACGAGCGCTTCGGGGTTGCGCCCGATGCCGCGGCAGCTCGGGTCCACCACGGTGCGGCCGCCGAGCGCCGCGACAGGCCTCAATTCGTCGATGGCCAGGGCCTCGTCGTCGAGCGCGCAATTGTGCAGGTTGGCGAACGGGTCCATGCGCAGCTCGCCCAGGATCTCGATCGACACAGGGGCCGTGCCGAGATAGGCGCGCTCGGGCTCGGCCGGCTTGTTCCACCAGCAGGTGACGTCGTTGAGGATGTGCTCGTGCATCAGCGTGACGCCGAGAGCGGTGGCCGCGATGGGGCCGCGCACGGTCATCACCTTGCCGGATCCGACGTGGGTTTGGGAAAGCTCGCTCATGGGACTGTCCTTCAGCTCCGGCGCTTGACGGTGCCGACGCGGTCGAAGATGCGCGTGTTGAGCCAGATGGCGATGAGGATGATGGCGCCGGTCACGATTTGGGTGAAGAAGGCGTCGATATGGGCCAGGATCAGGCCGTTGCTGATCGCCGAGATCGTCAGGGCGCCGAGGACGGTGCCGACGATCGTGCCGCGCCCGCCCGCAAGCGACGTGCCGCCCAGCACCACGGCCGCGATGACGTCGAGTTCGGTGCCGACTGCGGCATTGGACGAGCCCGATCCCAACCGCGCCGCGACCACGAGGGCCGCAAGCGCCGAGGCGACGCCGCTCCACACGTAGACCGAGGCGATCACGCGCTGGGCCGGCATGCCGACCCGGCGCGCGGCTTCCGCATTGGCCCCGACAGCGCAGACCCGGCGGCCGTAGAGCGTGGCGTTGAGCACCACGTAGCCCGCGAGCGCCACCGCGAGCCCCAGGATCGCCGGGTAAGGGATGCCGGCGAGCGTGCCCCGACCGATATCGAGGAACAGGCTCTGCGGTATCAGGATGGAGAAGCCGCCCGTCAGCACCAGC
Source organism: Lichenihabitans sp. Uapishka_5 (assembly GCF_033947565.1). Lineage (NCBI taxonomy): Bacteria > Pseudomonadati > Pseudomonadota > Alphaproteobacteria > Hyphomicrobiales > Lichenihabitantaceae > Lichenihabitans > Lichenihabitans sp. Uapishka_5. The sequence goes on along the minus strand of NZ_JARPVX010000016.1, from coordinate 33,738 downwards.
GCCACGCCGCGGATCGCCGAAAGGCCCGCCAGGGTAACGATAAAAGCCGGGATTTTCTGGACGGCGATGAAATAGCCCTGGAACAACCCGATGGCCGCGCCGAACAGGAGCATCAGGACTGCCACGACCGGCCAGTCCCAGCCGCCACGCAGCAGCAGCGCTGCCGCGGCGTTGACGAGCCCGATGATCGACCCGACCGACAGGTCGATGCCGCCCGTCGTGATCACGAAGGTCATAGCGACTGCGACGATCAGGGTCGGGGCCGCCTGCCGCAGCAGGTTGAGCAGGTTGCCGGTGGACAGAAACACCGGATTAAGCGCGAAGAAGAACGCGCAGCAGAGCAGGAAGAACAGCGCAATCGACAGCACGTGCGCGTGGGTCTCGAAGAAGTCGCGCAGGGGAGAGCCCTGCTGTCGCTCCGTGTAGGTCGAGGCGGTCATGCGCGGTGCCCTTCTCCCACGATGAGGCGGACGATGTCCTCGAGGCTTGTGTCGCCGATCGAGCGCTCGGCCACCTTGGTGCCCTCGTACATGACCGCGATGCGGTCGCAGACGCGGAACAGGTCCTGCAGCCGGTGAGTGATGAGCACCACCGCGACGCCCTTGGCCTTCAGCCGGTTGATGAGCGCCAGCACGGCCTCGACCTCCGCCACCGCGAGCGCCGAGGTCGGCTCGTCGAGGATCAGCACGTGCGGGTTGAAGGCGGCGGAGCGCGCGATGGCGACCGCCTGCCGCTGCCCGCCCGAGAGTTGCGCCACTTTGGCGCCGACGTTCGGGATGCGGATCTCAAGACGCTTCAGCATGTCGCGAGCGCCGCGCTGCATGCCGGGCTTGTCGAGGAACGGTCCGCGCCGCATTTCCCGGCCGAGATAAAGGTTCCCTGCGACGTCGATCGTGTCGCAGAGGCTCAGGTCCTGGTACACCATCTCGACCCCGCGCTCGCGCGCCTCGGCCGGTCCGCTGTAGCGCACCGGCTTGCCGTCGATCTCGATCGTGCCTTCGTCGGCGATGTAGGTGCCGGCCAGGACCTTGGTGAAGGTCGACTTGCCGGCCGCGTTGTCACCGACAAGGCCAAGGCACTCGCCCGGCCAGAGGTCGAGGTCGACGCCGCGCAGAGCTTGGATCGCGCCGAAGGTCTTGCGGATGCCGCGCACGCGCATGCGCGGTGTGCGTGCCGGGTCTGCAAACCCGGCGGCGGAGGCCGAAGCCGCCGGCGCCTGCTTGGCCATCATCATTTGAAGGCCGCCCGGAAGTCTCCGACGTTGGCTTTGGTCACGATGGTCACCGGCACCTTGATCGACTTCTCAACCGTGCCGCCGCCGGCCAGGGTCGCGAGCGCCTCGACGGCCTTCTTGCCTTCGAGGAACGGGTCCTGCTGGACGACGCCAACCACGAAGCCGGCGTCGATTGCCGCCACTGCTTGCGCGCTGAGGTCCCAGCCGAAGATCTTGAGCTTGTCGGTGCGTCCCTGGCTCTGCGCCGCCGCGATAGCGCCGACGAGCGCCGGCTCACCGGTGGCATAGAGGGTCTGCAGGTCCGGGTTGCCGGTCAGTAGGTTCTCGCCGGCGGCCAATGCTTGGTCCTGGATATTCCGGCCATCCACCACGCCGACCGTGGTGACGCCGCCGGCAGCCTTTACGACCTCGTCGAAACCCTTCTGGCGCAAGTTCTGCAGGTCGGAGTTCAGCGCGCCGATGTCGCCAAGCGTCGCCTTACCGCCCATGTTCTTCTTGATGTAGTCGATGTAGAACTGGCCGATCAGCTTGCCGGCCTGGTAATTATCGACCGAGATCTGGGACGCCTGCGGACCGTCGGGCAGTACGCCGTCGACCGCGACCACGGGGATCTTGGCGGCCGCCGCGGACCGCACCGCCGGCATAATACCGTTCTGGTCGACCGAGACGATCACAATGCCGTCGACCTTCTGCTGAATGTAGGTTTCGAAGGCGCTGTCTTGGGCCTGGGCCGAGTTGTTGGCATCGAACACCAGGAGCTTGTCGCCGGCCGCCTTGGCGGCTTCCTGGGCGCCCCGCGTGATGTCGGTGAAGAACGAGACCTGCTGGTTATACTGGACGAGCGCGAAGGTCTTGTCCTTCGCCTCCGCGGCGGTGGTGAGTCCTGCTGCGAGGATCGTGGCGGTCGCGAGCTTGAGCAATGCGTGCGTCATGGCGTGATGGACCCCTTGGTTGTGGTTCGACGTGGCTTCCTTGCTTTGGCCGGGCCGCTCTCCTGCGGCGGCCGGCCAACCGACTCGCGCAATACGAGTTCGACCGGGAGATGTTCGACGACGTCCTCGACGGGCTCGCCCTCGAGTCCACGGATCAGGAGATCCACCGCACGTCGGCCCAGGGCGTCAACGGGCTGGCGGATCGAGGTGAGGGGCGGATCGAACAGGATGAAAGGCGCGATGTCGTCGAAGCCGATGACGGACAGCTGCGCCGGAATCCGCAGGCCCGCCCGGCGAAAGATCTCGAGCGCGCCGATCATGATCTGATCGCTGGACACGAGAAGGGCCGTCGCGGCGCTCCGCGTCGCGAGCAGCCGTTCCGCACAGGCGCGGCCGTGCTCGGGCGAATAATCCCCGCAGTAGATGTCGCCCACGACGGCCTCGACGCCGGAATCCGCGATCGCACGACGCACGCCGGCGAGACGCTCCTGGGTGGAACGCATCGCCTCGGGGCCACCGAAGAAGGCGATGCGCCGATGACCCATGTCGATCAGATGACGGCCAGCCAGGAAGCCACCCTGCTGATTGTCGATGAAGACCTTGGAGGCGGTCACGCCCGCGATGTCCTCGTCGAGGATCACGATGCGGCGGCCGCTGACCTGGATGGGCTCCCGGAGCGAGCCGTCGTCTGCATGGTTGCTGACGAAGATGATGCCGTCGACGCCGGTGCGGCTCAGCCGCGCCAGATACTCGCGCTCGCGGTCCTGGGTGTTGAGGGAGGCACATAGCGTGAGGCCATAGCCCCGCCGTGCTGCTTCCCGTTCCACAGCCGCCGCGAGCCGCGCGAAATACGGGTTGGTGATGTCCGGCACCACGAGGCCCAAAGTTTCGGAACGCCCACGGCTCAGGCTGCGCGCATGCGGGTTGGGATGGTAGCCGAGCTCGTCGATGGCTCTGCGGATCCGGGCCACCGTCGCTTCGGGCAGCTGGATGTGGTTGTTCAGGTGACGGGACACGGTGGCGACCGATAAGTTCGCCGAACGCGCCACATCCGTCAACCGTGCAACCTTCTGCGCCATGATGTAACCGATTTACCGATGGTGCGATAGACTATTCGTATTAGAAAAACGATCAAGCCGTTATTTTGATCTGTTCTGCAGTACGCTGCTTCGATTAGGTCATCATGCCTTTTATTTGCGCAGCAGCAGTTCAAGTGCGGCTTTGACGTCATTGCTCAGCGTTCAGCCCCTCTGGTAAAACAGTTTACGGACAAGCGTCCTGGCGCGTTGAAGGAGCGTGAGCCGTGGAGATCAATCGGGCTGAGGTGGTGGCCGAGGTGAGCGCCGCCTACCATCGCTACGAGACGGCGCTGCTACAGGCCGATGCCACCACCCTCGACGAATTGTTCTGGGCCGACGCGCGGACCATCCGCTACGGCGCGGACGAGATCCTGTATGGCCACGACGCGATCGCAGCCTTCAACAAGCGTCGACGGCTCAATCCGGAACGGCGGCTCGTCAAGACCGTGCTGACGACTTACGGCGATAATTTCGCCACCGTCTCAACCCTGTTCGCCGACGTGCCGGAGGGCATGATCGGGCGGCAGATGCAGAGCTGGGCCAGGATGGCCGACGGCTGGCGCGTGGTGGCCGCGCATGTCAGCGTCATCGATAGGCCGAACGAGATCGGCCAATGATCCCGGTGCTGCCGGACGGCCCACCCGCTGGGGCAGGTTTGGGCGCCTTCGTGCCGGGACCACGCCTTATCGTCGACGGAGCCCCGGACGGCCCGCTCGCCGGCCTGTCCTTCGCGGCCAAGGACCTATTCGATGTCGCAGGTCACGTGACGGGTTGCGGCAACCCTGACTGGGCTGCGAGCCACGCCGCCGCCGCCACAACTGCAGCAGCAGTGCGGTGCCTGCTCGCTGCGGGCGCACGGCTGGTCGGCAAGACCGTGACGGACGAAATCTCGCTGGGGCTGCTCGGGCGCAACCGCCATGTCGGCGCGCCCGTGAACCCGCGCGCGCCCGACCGCTACACCGGCGGGTCCTCGAGCGGCTCCGCCGCCGCGGTCGCTGCTGGCCTCGTGCCGATCGCGCTCGGGAGCGACAGCGGCGGCTCGATGCGGGTGCCGGCGAGCTTCTGCGGCATCTACGGCCTGCGCCCCACCCACGGGGCGATCTCGGTCGACGGGCTCATGGTGCAGGCGCCGTCCTTCGATACGGCCGGGTTCTTCGCGGCCGCTCCCGAAGCGTTCGCCCGTGTCGGCGACGTGCTGCTGCCAAGAGGAGAGCCGGGCACCGTCGACGAAGTTCTTGTCGCCGACGACGCCTTCGCCCGCGCGGACGCCGTCGTCCGGGAAACGTTACGGCCTGCGGTGGACCGCGTCGCGGCTGTCGTCGGCGGCAGCCGCTCCATCGGGCTCGCAGACGAGGGGCTGGACGTCTGGAACCGGCACCATGTCCATCTCCAGCATCCCGAATTCGCGGCCACCTTCGCGCCCTGGGTCGATGCCGTCGATCCGCGCCTGTCGTTCGATGTTGCGGCCGCCATCGCGACGGCGCGCCTCTTGCCCGAAGCGCCACGCCGAGCCGCCCAGCTATTCCGGACGGAAGTGCGGGCGCGCGTCGATGCCCTATTGAACGGGCGACGCATCCTGTGCCTGCCCACTACGCCGATTCTACCACCGCGGCGCGACCTCACGCTGGCTCAGACGGCGACTGTGGGCCAGCGCCTCGTCGACCTTACCTGCATCGCCGGGATGACGGGCCTGCCCCAGGTCAGCCTGCCGCTTGCTGAGGTCAGAGGCCTGCCGGTTGGCTTGTCGCTGATCGGCTGGCGCGGCGGCGACCGCGCCCTGCTTGAACTCGCGCGCCGCATGGGAGGCGGCCCATGAGGGCGGACGAGTATCGGCGCCATGATGCCGTCGCGCTGGTGGAACTTGTCGCGGGCGGAGAAGTCACGCCGTCCGAGGTGCTGGAGGCCGCCGTCGCGACGATCGACGCGCGCAACCCGGCCTTGAACGCCGTCGTCATCCGCTTCGAGGACGCGGCGCGTGGCGCGGTCGCGCGAGGCTTGCCGCGCGGCCGCTTCCACGGCGTGCCGTTCCTGCTCAAAGATCTGGACCTCGCGCTCGCGGGTCAGCCGCTGACGCATGGAAGCCGGTTGTTCCAGGGGTTCGTGCCGGACCGGGACTCGACACTGGTCGCCCGTTACAAGGCGGCCGGCCTTGTGATCCTCGGCCGCACCAATTCGGCGGAGCTCGGTCTCAGCTTCACGACCGAGCCACTGGCCTATGGGCCGACCCGACATCCGCAGGACCCGACCCTTTCGCCTGGAGGATCGAGCGGCGGAGCGGCTGCGGCCGTGGCGGCCGGGATGGTGCCGATGGCGCATGGCACCGACGGCGGCGGCTCCATCCGCCAACCGGCGGCATTGTGCGGCCTCTTCGGCCTCAAGCCGAGCCGCGGGCGTACCCCGGCCGGCCCCGATGCGAGCGAGACGTTCTTCGGGCTCGCGATGTCCCATGCGTTGACGCGGAGCGTCCGCGATAGCGCCGCGCTGCTCGATGCAACGGCCGGTTTTGAGCCCGGCGCGCTGCACTGGCTGCCGGAGCCGGAGCGCTCCTACGAGAGCTGCGCAGGCCGCGACCCGCCGCGTCTCCGCATTGCGCTGCAGCGCCGCCCGTTCAACGGCGCGTCCGTCGATCCCCTCTGCCTCGCGGCAGTCGAAGAGGCGGCTCGATTGTGCGAGGACCTCGGGCACCATGTCGAAGACGGCGCGCCGGACCTGTCCGGTCTCGATGTGGGAGACGCTGCCGGCCTGCTGTCCGGCGCTTTCACGGCCGAGCGCATCAGCGCTTTCGCGGCCCAGAACGGCATCGCCGATCCCCTGGCGCAACTGGAGCCGCTGCACGCGGCGCATGTGCGCGCCGCCATGGTCCGCTCGGCGCCCGACCTCGTCGCGGCACTCGCGACGATGCGGGCCGTGGAGCGCCGCGTGGCCGCCTTCTTCACGCGCGCGGACCTCATCCTGTCGCCGGTCATCGCCACCCCGTCCTTGCCGCTCGGCTGGCTCTCGAGTGCCGATCCGGCGGAGCGCGACCGTCGAGCGGCCGCCCATGCGCCGTTCACGACCGTCTACAATCGCGCAGGGGTGCCGGCCATGAGCGTGCCCTTCGCGCAAGGGAGGACGCCGGTCGGCGTACAATTCGCCGCCGCGCTCGGCCGCGAAGATCTTTTGTTCGGCTTGGCCGGTGCGATCGAGCGCGCCCGCCCGTGGGTCACGGCGTAGCGCTCAAGCGCACCACTGTGCGATCGTGAGCGCGATGGCGCGCGTGCAGGCCACGAGGTCGTCCACGGGCACGCGCTCGTTCGGCTGATGAGCCAGCGCCATGTCGCCCGGCCCGAAATTGACTGTGGGGGTGCGGCCGAGCCCGTTGGGAAGGCCCATGTCTGTGTGAGCTCCCATTCCGATCAGCCGCGGCGGCAGCCCGGCGCGAAGGGTCGCGTCCTGCATCGCGGCCACGAAGGCGTGGTCGGCCGGCACCTCGGCGCAATCCGCGTCGAGGATCCATTCCACCCGCGCCGGATGCTGACGGAGATAAGGATCGGCCTGGCAGACGGCCGCAATATGGGCCTCGACCTCGCGCTTCACATGGCCGCCAAGACCGAACTCGTCCTTCTCGGACGGCAGGTACTGCACGTCGATGACGATCTCGGCCCGGCCCGCCATGGAGGCTGGGTGCTCGCCGGCCTTGATCTGCGTCGGAATGATTTGGCAGGGCAGCTCCATCAGCGGATGGGCCTTCCGCGGATCGAAAAGCCAGCGGCGGTTCAGGATGTCGAAGCCGTCGAGCATCTGCCGGCAGAGCCCGATCGCATCGACCGGTCCGGTCGCGTCCCAACTGTTGGGTTTCAGTTCGGCATGGCCGCCGATGCCGTCGAGGATGACGCGGGCCCAGAGGATGCCGTGGCAGATGGGCGCGATGGCGTTGCCGGTCGGCTCGGCCAGGATGCCGGCGTCGGCCCGGATGCCGCGGTCCGCCAGGGCGAGCGCCCCCATGCCGCCGATCTCCTCGTCCACCACCGTGCCCCAGACCACGTCGCCGCGGAGCGGGATGTCGAGCTCCCGCAGCACCTCGATGGCCATCAGCATGCAGGCGAGGCCGCCTTTCATGTCGACGGCGCCGCGTCCCTGCACCGCGCCGTTGCCGACCGCGGGCTCGAACGGGTCGGTGTGCCAGTGCTCGGGCGGGCCCGGCGGCACGACGTCGACGTGGCCCGTCAGCAGCAGAGAACGGCCGCCGCCTTGCCCGCGCAGCGTGCCCGCGAGGTTCGGCCGCCCCTCGAAGGTGCGGCCGGGATGGGCGCCGGGTCGACCCCGGTAGGCGGCCAGCAGGGCCGGGCCGTCCGGGTCCCACAGGTCGGTCGTGAAGCCGATCCGTTCGAGCCGTTCCTTCAGGTATTCCTGGCACTGCCGTTCGCCGGGACCGGCCTGCGTGGGGTCGGTCATCACGATTGAGGGAAAGCGGATCAGATCCGCCAAAGTCGTGACGATGCGGTCGGTTGCTCCCTCGACGGCGGCGATGATGCGGGCGTCCTGGTCGGTCATCGCAATCTCGTTCGGGCGGGGAGGAGGTCGAGCAGAAGGCTCAGGATCAGCAGCAGGCCGACGACGCCGACCTGCCAAATCGTCGCCACGTTGACGAACTGCAGGCCGGACTTCAGCGTCACGATCATCACCACCGCGAGCAGGACGCCGAGCACGCCGCCGACGCCCCCTGTGATCGCAATGCCGCCGAGCAGCACGGCGGCGAGCGATTCGAGCTCGAGGTTAACCCCGATGTTGGGGCGGGCGCTGCCGAGCCATGCGAGCGATACAAGGGCGGCGGCGCCGGCGAGGGCGCCCGCCAGCGCGTAGGCGAGCAGCCGCATGCGGTCGACCGGAATGCCGACGAGGCGGGCCGAGCGTTCGTTGAAACCGAGCGCGTACACCCAGCGACCCCAGGCCGTGAAGGCCAGCAGCCCGGCCGCGAGAAGGAACATGGGCACCACTACCGTAAGGAAGTGGACAGGAATGCCGCCGACAGTGCCGCGTCCGAAGGGCAGCAGCCAGGCCGGAACACCGGGGATCGGGGCACCGTTTGTCAGCGCCATGGCGGTTCCGGCGTAGATGAAATAGGTGCTGAGCGTCGCGATCAGCGGCAGGATGCCGAAGCGGGTCACCACGACCCCGTTGACGAGCCCGAGCAGCAGCCCGCAGCCGATGGCCAGGACCGGCAACAGCGCGGGCGGCGCGCCGGCCCGCACCGCCATCATGGCCAGTACGGCCGAGAGCGACACGGTGCCGCCGACCGAGAGGTCGATGCCCGCGCCTCCCGACAGCACCACGAGCCCCTGGCCCAGAGACACCAGGGCCAGTAGCGTCGAGAACTGCAGGATGCTGGTTGCGATGTTGGCTTGGGCGAAGCGCGGAGCGTAAAGGCTGAAGCCGGCCACGATGGCAGCGAACAGCAGCGCGAGCAGGATCAGCTTGCGGTGGGTGGCGGTGGTCTGCGGCATCAGGCGGCCCGCAGCGTGACGCGGCGCAGGACGTCGCGTCCGAGACCGCGCTCGATCAGCAGCGCGCCGATCAGCAGCGCGCCGGTGACGACCGGCTGCCAGAGCGAAGGCAGGCCGATGAGCGTGAAGCCGTTCTGCAGCATGCGGATGAGCAGCACGCCGAAGACGGTGCCGAGAAGGCTCGCGCGGCCGCCCAGGATGTTGGTCCCTCCGAGCACCACGGCCGCGATGGCGTCAAGCGCGAGCGTGCTGCCGACCGTCATCTCGACGTTGCGGTAGGTGGAGATGTAGAAAATCGCGGCGATGCCGCAGAGCGCCCCGGACACGGCATAGACCCCGAGCCGCACCTGCTTCACCGCAATCCCGGCGAGCCGGGCCCGCTCCTCGTTATTGCCGATGGCGAGCAGGTGTAGGCCGAAGGGCGTTTTGCGCAGGGCAGCCCAGGCCACTGCGTAGATGGCGCCGATCACGAGGTAGGACACGGGCACGATGCCGAAGATCTGCCCGGCGAAGATGGCGCTGAGCGTCGGCGGCAGGCCCGACAGCCATTGGCCGCCGAGCGCCACGAAGACAGCGGTGCGGTAAACGCCGAGCAGCCCGATGGTGGCCACGATCGCCGGGATGCGGCCAAACACCACCACGGCGCCGGTGATGAGCCCGATCGCCAGTCCGACCAGGGGACCTGCGGCGGCGGCGACCCACGGATCGAAACCCGCGAGCAGGAGGCGGCCGATCGCGATCGCCGCGAGGCCCAGCACGAGGCCGACCGTCACATCGATGCCGCCCATGGCGAGCAGCAGCGTGATACCGAGCCCAACGAGCATCAGTTCGACGCAGTTGCGCAGCACAGCCGCGACGTTGCCTGCCGACAAATAGGCGGGCGACAGCGCTACGAAGACCACGCCCGCAGCGAGGCAGAGGAGCAGCAGGGCCAGTTCCCGCTGCCCGACGATGCGGAACGCGCTCGGCATCGACCTGTCAGAACTTGAACTGGTCGACGTTGGCGGCGGTGAACACCGAAGGATCGCCGAGCAGCAGGATGCCGGTCTTCGCATCGTAGCTGACCGGCTTGTCGAGGCCAGGAACCGTGTTGCTGGCCTTCAGCGGCGTGTTATCAATGAGCTGCTTGCCGGCCCAGACGGTCAGGTAGCCGAGCGCGGCCGGGTCCCACAGCACCGTGAACGGCATTGCCCCGCTCTTGATGTAGGAGCGGGCCGTGTTGGGGCTGCAATAGCCGGTGCCGAACACCTTGCCGACGTTGTTGGCGGACTCGATGGCCTGGCCGACGCCCGGGCAGGTCGAGGACGCGACCGCGATCAGGCCTTTAAGGTCGGGATGCGCGGTCATCAGGTCACCCGCGATCTGGGCGGCCTTGTCCGAGGACGAGCCCGAGAACTGCGGATCGAGCAGCTTCAGCTTGGGATATTTAGCTTTCGCGCGGGCCTGGATGACGCCGATCCAGGTATTGAGGTTTGAGGCCGTTGCGTCCCCCGAGACGATGCCGATCGTTGCGTCCTCGCCGGTGCGCTTGACGAGCTCGTCGATCAGCGTGTCGCCGAGGCCCTCATCGGTGGCCTGGGCGACGTAGAGCGCGCGGCCGCTTTGCGGCGCGTCGCTGTCGCTGGTGAAGAGCTTCAGATTCGCTGCCTTGGCGCTCTCCACGAGCGGGCTCAGACCGGAGGCGTCGAGGATCGAGACCGAAATGGCGTTGACCCCCTGGTTGATCAGGTTCTGCACGATCTGCAACTGGTCGATCGGGCTGGCGTCGACCGGGCCCGTGTAGATGAACTCGACGCCGAGGTCCTTGGCGGCGCGCCTCCCGCCCTCCTCCATGGCGTTGAAATAGGGAATGCCGGTGATCTGCGGCACAAAGGCGACCTTCGGCTTGTCGGCGGCGCCTGCCGTGCCGGACAGGAGCGACGTGGCCAGAGCGGCAGTAGCAAAGGCGTATTTCGACAACATGCTGTTCTCCCTTCGAAACATCGCGCCCTCAGGCATAGGCAGCGGATTTGCGCTCATCCGTGCGCAGGCTCGGGTGCGCGCCGGTGATGAAGCTGACGATCTCTTCCGGATCGGTCTCGTCGCGGCGGCGCTCTGCGATCTTGCGGCCGCGGCGGAACACCACCATGCGGTCCGCCACCGCGAAGACGTCGGAGATGTTGTGGCTGACCAGCACGACCGCGCAGCCGCGGTCGGCGAGACGCCGCACCAGCGACAGCACCTTGCGGGTTTCGGCGACCGCGAGCGCGGCCGTCGGTTCGTCCATGATGACGAGCTTGGCGTCGAGGTTGAGGGCCCGGCAGATCGCCACTGCCTGCCGCTGCCCGCCCGACATGCCGCCGACCGGGAGGTCGGGATCGGGGATGTGGGCATCGAGCTCGTCGAGGAGCCCGATCACCCGCTTCCGCATGGCGCCCCGGCGCAGGAACGGAATGCCGGCGACGCGGCGCACCTCCTCGCGCCCGAGGTAGACGTTCTCCGCGACCGACAGGTTCTCGGACAAGGCGAGTTCTTGGTAGATCGTCGCGATGCCGGCCGCCGCGGCGTCCTGCGGCGAGGCGAAGCTCGTCGGCACCCCCTCGATCCGCAGCTCGCCCGCGCTTTGCCGGTGCGCGCCGGCCAGGACCTTGACGAAGGTCGACTTGCCGGCTCCGTTGTCGCCGAGCAGCGCCAGCACCTCGCCGCGGCGGATCTCGACGTCGACGCCGTCGAGCGCCATGACGGCCCCGAAGGTCTTGCCGATGCATTGGGCTACAAGGAAGGGGTGGTCGGACACTCGGCTCCCCGCGCTCAATCGGCCTTGGTGACCCAGCCCAGCAGGTTCTTCCACAAGGTAGCGTAACCCGCCCATTCGACGAACGGGGTGGGGCACCAGTGCGGGCCGATGTCCGACGTCCAGACAGCGCTGCGCCCTTGGCCGAAGGTGCCCGCGACGATCAGCGGATGGCCGCCGTCCTCGGCCGGGAGGCGTGCCAGCACCTCGGCCCCGGGGCGCGGCACCACCTCGTTGGCCCCAAGAAGCAGCGGCCACTCCCCTGGAAGGCCCGCGAGGACGGGATGGCTTTCGGCGCCCGCCACCACCTCGGCCCGGAACCCTTCCGGCACCTCGATGCGGTCGTCGTAGGGCAGGCAGGTGACCGGCATGGCCTCCTCGACCGGCGTCCGGGCCCAGCGGCCGCGGCCGTCGATGCCCTGGAAGGTCAGATAGCCGCCCATCATCACGAGACCGCCGCCGCGCCGCGTCCATTCGCGGATGAGCTTGAGCCGGTTCGGTACTGGCTTGCCGAGGAGCCAGACGTCCGGATGCAGTAGGAGCGAGTTCGCGCCGATGTCCGACAGCACGATGGCGTCGTAGCGGTCGAGTTCCTCGGCCGTGAACGGCATCTCGCTGACCGCGGCATGCGCGGTCAGCCAGGTCACGTTGAAGGGGCTATCCTTCAGCGCGGCCACGAAAGGATCGGCGCCGGTGTGGAACGTCACGCTGCCGAACTGGTCGAAGCCCTTGTAGTGCGTCGCCGCGCTGACCCAACTTTCCCCGAGCAGGAGGACGTTCTTCTGACCTGCCATCACGTGTTTTCCCTGCTGCATCCGCATCTGAAGATCCGAGCCACACGGCGACGACGAACGGCTCGATCCAGGCTTCCCGCCGGCGACAGATTTTGCAGCCGCCTTCTTTAGTAAACCGATTTACTTGAGTAGAAGCGTAATCGAACCTTTTGCTTGGCTGCAAGGCCATAGAATAATCACAGATGCTTCAATTTTTTGCAGGACGCGTCGAATGCGAAACTCCCGCTTGCAAAACGTCATGACGTTGTATCAGATGCGATGATGGATGCAATGTTTCCCAGTGCTCCTTCGTTCTGCGGTCCACGGCCTTCAGAAGGCCGGAGGAGGCGCGATCCATGAACACGGCGATGCCTCACGCGCTGTTCGTCGGGGATCTGACGCTCGATCTGACTCTGCTGATCGATCACGTGCCGGCGCCGGACGAGAAGGTGCATGTCACGGACGCCCGCGAGGCTTTGGGCGGCGTGATTGCCAATGCCGCCGTGGCGTGTTCCCGAAGCGGCGGCGCAGCGCGGCTCATGGTCCAGGTCGGCAATGACGGCGGCGCGGGGCCAGCCGTCGATGGTCTGCAGCAGCAGGGCGTCGCCGTCGAAACCGCCGTCGTCGAAGGGCGCACCGCCAGGGTCGTGATCCTGATCGAGCCTCATGGGGAGAAGCGCCTGCTGCTCCATCCGGGCGTGTCGCTTTATCCCGGCGAGGCCACCATGGCCGGCCTTGACCTGTCAGGGGCAGCCTGGGTGCACACGGCGGTCTATGGGAGCTCGGCATTTTCCCTCATCGAGCGCTGCCGCGTCGCCGGCATCCCATGGTCGCTCGACCTTGAACCCGCGACCTTTCCGGACGGCATCGATACGCTGGCAGCCCTCATCCCGGGCGCCGTGGTCTTCTGCAACGACCGGGCTGCCGCCGCGATCGGTTCCGAGAGCGAGATGCGCCTGTTGGCCCTCGGAGCTGCCGCCGTGATCCGCACCCGCGGCTCCGCGGGTGCGGATCTGGTGACGACATCGGGTACGACCACCCTCGCGGCGCCGCGGCTCGGCCCCGTGGTGGACACCACCGGTGCGGGCGATTGCCTCGCAGGCTGGTTCATCGGTGCCCATGTGGCGGGCCAGCCGATGGCCACGGCCCTTCGCGCCGCCGTCACGGCAGCCACGCTGAGCTGCCAGGCGTCCGGAGCCCAGAGCTCCTATCCCACCCTGTCGGATGTCGACCGCCTCCTGGCCGACGCCGCTCCTTCATTCAGTCGCGAGACCCCATGAGCGCCCCCCAAGTCCTGCCGCAGAAAACGAACGCGCTGAAGACGTTCTTCCCCGTCGACAAGCCCGTTATCGGGGTCATTCACCTGAAACCGCTGCCCGGCGCGCCGCGCTATGAGGGCGGGTCGCTCAACGACGTCTACGAGGCCGCGGTCGCGGATGCGCGGACGCTGGCTGCGGGTGGAATCGACGGCATCATCGTTGAGAACGCGAGCGACCTGCCGTTCTGCCGCCCCGACGACATCGGGCCCGAGACCGTGGCCGGCCTCACGGCGGCCTGCCTTGCCGTGCGGGCCGCGGTCGACACCCCGATCGGCATTACCTGCGTGGCCAACGGCGCCATCCCAGCCCTCGCGGTCGCCAAGGCCGTCGGCGCACGCTGGGTGCGGGTCAACCAGTGGGTCAACGCCTATGTGGCCAACGAAGGCTTCCTCGACGGCCCTGCGCCGAAGGCCATGCGCTACCGCGCCGCGATCGGAGCCAAGGACGTTGCCATCTTCGCCGACGTGCACGTCAAGTTCGGCGCCCATGCCATCACGGCCGACCGCAGCATCACCGAGCAGGCGACCGATGCCGAGTGGTTCGACGCCGACGTGCTCATCGCCACCGGCACCCGCACCGGCTCGCCGACCGAGCCGCGCGAGGTCGACGAGGTGCGGCGCGGCACGAACCTTCCGGTGATCGTCGGCTCGGGCCTCGCGCCTGAGCAGGTGCCGGCCCTGTTCGACGTCGCCGATGGCGCCATCATCGGCCAATGGTTGAAGGTGGACGGGCGCTGGTGGAACCCGGTCGACCCGCGCCGCGTCGAGCAGCTGATGACCGCCGTCGCCAAGACGAGGGGCCGATGACGCTCCTCACCGGCGAGACGGACGTCTTCTCGGCCGCCTCGAAGGCCGACACCTGCGCCGTGATGTTCATGGCGAAGTGGCAGGCCGAGGACAAGGCCGCCCGCGGCGCCGAGCGCGACGCCATCGCGGCCGTGCTCGGCGCCTTAAAGGCGGAAGGCTGGCTCCTATCCATTCGGGCCATGTTCGAGCCGGACGGCCCGAACGAGCCGATGGCGCTCGACACCGGCTTCGCCCACACGGTCGATATCGCGGGCGTGTTCGAGGCGCCGAGCCTCTCGGCCGCGCTCGCCGGCACGATTCGGCTGGAGAAGGCGGGCTGGGCGCGGCTCTTCACCACCGAATGGCTGATTGGCCCACGTGAATTCGCGACCGTGAAGGGCGCCGGCGGCGACATCCCGCGCCCTTGGGCCTTCCTGGCCCTCTGGGAGTGGAACGACGCCTGGGCGGAGGCCGATGCCGCCACCCGCGTCGAATACGACGCCGAATGTGATGTCGCCTTCAAGGGCGACCTCGCACATCGCGTCAACATCGCGGGACGGCACCGCTTCGACTGGGCGCACGGCTGGCACCATCTCGGCGCCTGGGAGGCGCCCTCGGCCGAAGCCATCGACGCCGCCATCACGGGGCACGAGCACGCCGCCGACTTCATGTTCACCACCTCCCGCCACCTGATCGGGCCGGTGCGCCCGCTCCGCGACCTTCTCCAGCCTTCCTGACCCGCCATGGCCGACTCGATCTGGATTCACTACGCCCGCCCGCGGCCCCATTGGTATCGCCTCGACAAGGCCGCGAAGGCCGCCAAGACGAAGGACTGGGCCGCCGTGGCCGAGGCTTCCAAGCAGGCGGGCGCCACCTGCCTCGGCCGCTACCACATCCGCGGCCAGCACGACTTCGAAACGGTGGAGATCTGGCGCTTCGCCAGTCCCGAGGCGGCCTTTGACCATTGGGCGCGGCTGACGGCCGCTGCCTACAACGAGTGGTATGCCTTCTCCAACAACGTCGGGCTCTCGCTCGACACCCCCCTGCCGTGACCGCGCCTCTTCTCGAAGCGCGCGGCATCACCCGGCGCTTCGGACATGTCCAGGCGCTGGACGGCGTGGACTTCGCGGTTCACCCCAACGAGATCTGCGCCCTCATCGGAGACAACGGGGCCGGCAAGTCGACACTGGTCAAGATCCTGTCCGGTGCCGATAAGCCGACCTCCGGAACGCTCCGGGTCGGGGGAGTGCCCATCGCATTGGGGTCGCCCGCGGAGGCTCAGGGGCACGGCATCGCGACCGTCTACCAGGACCTCGCGCTGGCCCCTGAGCTCCCCCCGGCCGAGAACTTGTTTCTCGGCCGGGAACTCATGCGCCCCGGCCTCCTCGGCCGGCTCGGCTTCATCGACCGGCCGGCCATGCGCCGGCGCGCCGCCGAGCAGTTCGCCCGGCTCGGCGTGCGGCTGCGCTCGGCGCGGGTGCCAATCTCCTCGCTCTCGGGCGGCCAGCGCCAGTCGGTCGCCATCGCCCGCGCCGCCCTATGGGCCGACAAGGTGATCTTCATGGACGAGCCGACCGCCGCGCTCGGCGTGGTGCAGACAGCGCGGGTGCTCGAACTCGTGCGCCAGGTGCGCGATGCCGGCATCTCGGTCGTGCTCATCAGCCACAACATCCCCCAGGTACTCGAAGTCGCCGACCGCATCGTGGTGCTGCGCCTCGGCCGCAACGTCGCCGAGCTCCGGCCGGCCGACACCAGCGTCGACGGCCTCGTGGCCGCCATGACGAGCGGCACCCGGAAGGAGGCCGCCTGATGAGCGCCGAAGCGGCAGGCAGCGGCGCCGTCGCGCCCGAGGCGCAGACCCTGCGCGAACGGCTCGGCGCCGCGCTCGGCGGCGGCTGGATCGTCATCCTGCTGATCGCGCTCGTGGCGGTCTTCGCCACGCTGCGGCCGGCGCAGTTCGGCTCGGCCTACAACCTGTCGCAACTCGCCATCAACGCCGCCATCCTGCTGGTGCTGTCGATCGGCCAGACCTTCGTGATTATCGCGGCCGGCATCGACCTCTCGGTCGGCGCCGTGCTGGTGTTCTGTTCCGTCGCCTCCGCCCAGACCATGCTGAAGCTGACCGGCGCCGCGGGGACCACCTTCGGCACCACGGATGCGGGATGGGGCGTGATCGCGCTCGGCACGCTCGTGGCGATCGGCTGCGGGGCCGCCTGGGGCGCGCTCAACGGCCTCCTCATCGCCCGCGCCCGCATCCCGGCCCTCATCGTCACGCTCGGCACCTTCGGGATGGCGCTCGGCTTCGCGCAGATCCTCACCGGCGGCGTCGACGTCCGCGCCCTGCCGGAGCGGCTGGTCGACACGATCGGCAGCGGCACGCTCTTCGGCGTGCCGAGCCTCGTCGTGATTGCGGTCGCTGCCACGGTCGTGGCCTCGCTCGCCCTGCACGGGACGCGCTTCGGCCTGCACGTCTTCGCGGTCGGCTCCAACGCCGAGGCCGCGCGCCGCTCGGGCATCGACGTGCCGCGCCGGCTGACGACGATCTACATGCTGTCGGGCGCGCTCGCGGGCCTCGCGGCCGTGATGTCGAACGCGCGCTTCTCCACCACGACCATCGGCGGCCACGCCATGGACAACCTGTCCACCATCTCGGCCGTGGTGCTGGGCGGCACGAGCCTGTTCGGCGGCCTCGGCAGCGTCGTCGGCACGGTGGTCGGGGTGTTCATCCCGATCGTGCTGCTGAACGGCTTCGTGATCCTCGGAATCCCACCGTTCTGGCAGACGGTCGCCATGGGCGCCGTGCTGATCCTGGCGGTGTGGATCGACCAGCTGAAGCGGAAAGCCCGCGAACAGCGCTGACGTTCAAACCAAGTCCAAGGGGAAGCTGATGACCATGCGTGCCACCGTTCTTCTCACCGTCCTCCTCTCCGGGGCGTCGGCCTTGCCGGCCGCCGCGGCCGACAAGACAGTGGCGCTCGTGCTCGGCGTCAAAGGCAGTCCCTTCTACCAGGCGCTTCAATGCGGCGCGCAGGCCAAGGCCAAGGATCTCGGCCTCAGCCTCACGGTCTCGGCCCCCGACCAGTTCGCGGCCGACAGCCAGATCCCGGTCGTGAATGCCGTCGCGGCGACGAAGCCTGCGGTCGCGGCCATCGTGCCGACCGACACTCAGGCGCTGGTCGCGCCGATGAAGCAGTTGAGCCAAATGGGTACGCAGGTCATCACGGTCGACCAGACCATCAACGACCCGTCCTTCGTTAAGACCGAGGTGCTCACCGATAACGAGGCCGGCGGCAAGCTCGCGGCGGAAGCGGTGAATACATTGACGGGCGGCAAGGGCAAGGTGCTGGTCATCACCCAGCCGCCCGGCTCGGCCGCCCAGGACGCCCGCGTCACCGGTTTCGAAAAGGCCATCAAGGCATATCCTGGACTCACTTACCTTGGGCCGCAATACCAGAGCGATGACCCGCAGAAGGCGGCCGAGATCGTGACTTCGAGCTTGTCGGCCCATCCCGACCTCGCGGCCATCTTCTCCAGCAACGACCAGGGCGCCATCGGGGCCATCACGGGCCTGCGCCAAGCGGGCGCGATCGGCCGCGTGAAGGTTGTGGCCTATGACGCCGCGACCGCTGAGGTGAACGCCTTCAAGAACGGTGCCATCCAGGCGCTGATCGCCCAGAACCCGAAGCAGGAGGGCGAGGCCGCCATGCAGGCCGCGGCCGACCTGATCGCCGGCAAGACACTGCCGAAGACGACTTTGACGGAACTGAAAGCCATCGAGGCCGGCAACACGGCCGATGCCGAGAAATACGAGTACAAGGCCGACTGCATGTAGCCTCCCGCCGCTGGACGGACCGCCATGTCGTTGCTACCGGAACGGCATGGCGTGGCACGACACCTCCCTGGACCCCGGGCCCGTCCCGCTCTGGTTCCAGATCGCGAACCTTCTCAGGAGCTCTATCGCGTCCGGCGAGTTCAAGCCAGGCGAGCGGCTGCCGTCCGAAGCCGAGCTCAACCGCGCTTTTGCGATCAGCCGTACAACCGCGCGGGCCGCCCTCGACAAGCTCGAACAGGAAGGATTGATCGCGCGCGCCTCGGGCCGTGGCTCGACGGTGCTCGACCGACGCGTCGAGCAGCCGGTCAACCTGCTCGGCGGCTTCGCGGAAGATATGAAACGCCGCGGCCTCGCGCCGTCCTACAAAACCCTTGCGGCGAAATATGCAATGGCGCCGGCCGAAGTACGCGACGCCTTGGAGATGACTGCCGTTCCGGCGTTCCAGGTGGTCCGCTTGCTCCTGGCCGACGGCACCCCAATGGGCCTGTCCACCTCCTGGATCGCGCCCGCGGCCTTCAACGGCCAGCCGCCGCCGAGCCGGCGCGACCTCGACCAGGGCTCGCTCTACCAGTGGCTTGAACTGCGGTGCGGACTGCGCCTCGCGGGTGGGCACGAGACCATCGAGGCCCGGATTGTGACGCCCGCGCTCGCCGGCCATCTCGGGGTCGAGCCGGGATCGGCGACACTTGTCGCCACCCGGCTGTCGCGCGGGGCCGGCTTGGCGCCGGTCGAGCACGTCGTCGTGGTCTACCGCGCCGACCGCTACCGCTTCCGCCTCGACCTGTCTCAAACGCCGGCCTGAGATCCGCGGGTTGGGTCACGACACGGCAGGCGAAGGCGTCGAGCTTTTAGAAGCTCGACTGCGGTGACGCCGCCCGTCGCGGGGTCGTCCCGGACCGCGCCGCGGAGGGATCGAACGTCAGAACGAAGGCTTCGAGCGCCGCCAGCGCAGCCGCGATGTCCGACGTCTCGGCGAACTCGTCGGGATGATGGCTGAGGCCCGCGCGGCAGCGGACGAAAAGCATGCCGACCGGCGCGATGGCGCTCATGGCGATGCCGTCATGACCGGCCCCGCTCGGCAACAAAGGCGCGGGACCGCCCATCGCTGTCTCGGCGGCGCGCGCCAGCGCTTCAACCAGCCATGGCGCGCAGGGAGTCGCCGCGACGTCGCTGAGTTTTGTGATCGTGAGACCGAGGCCGCGCCGCGCGGTAGTTTCAATGAAGGCGGCCTCGATCTCGGCCACGGCCGCCTCGCGGTAGGCGTTCTCGGCCGCCCGGACATCGAGCGAGACCCTTGCCGCGCCCGGAATGACGTTGCCGGCATCCGGCTCGACCCGGATGGACCCGACGGTCCCGACCACGTTGTCGCCGGCGCAGATCCGCTCCACGGCCAGGACGCATTCGGCCGCGCCCGCCAGCGCATCGCGACGTCCGGCCATCGGCACGGTTCCGGCATGGCCCGCAGCCCCGTCGAGGCGAACGGCCAGCCGCGTCTGCCCGCTGATGGCCGTCACGCAGCCGAGCGGGGCGCCGAGCCGTTCCAGCACCGGCCCCTGCTCGATATGAACCTCGACATAGGCCAGGGGCGCGGGCGAGAGGCGTGCCGCCCCGCCGCCCGGCAGATCGTGCAAAGCGAAACCGTCGAGCGCCGCGCCGACCGTGATCCCGTCCTGGTCGCGCCGTTCGAGGTCGCCTGGCCGCGTCAGCCCGGCCGTGAAGCGGCTGCCGAGCAGGCCCGTGCCGAAACGCACGCCTTCCTCGTCGCCGAAGCCGACGACCTCGATCGCGAACGGGAGCCGCAGGCCCCGCCGGTGCAGGCGCTCGACGGTCGCCACCGCCAGGACGACGCCGAGCGCGCCGTCGAAGCGACCGCCGTCCCGCACCGTGTCGAGGTGGGAGCCGAGCACCAGCGCAGGCGCGCCGGGCACTCGGCCCTCGTAGCGGCCCACCACGTTGGCGGCGGCGTCGACCCCGGCAATCATCCCGGCCTCTTCCATCCAGCCCAGGGTAGCCAGAATTGCATCCCGGTGGGCCGGCGTCAGGGGTAACCGTGTGATGCGGCCCGGCTCGTCGGTGTAGCCCGCGAGCCGGTCCAGGCGTTCGATAATACCGGCGATCTCCGAGCCGTTGTCACCCCGCTCAGAACTCCACGTCACGGTTGACGTCCTTGTAGAGCAGGTAGGCCGAGCGCGACCAGCCGGTCGGATAGAACAACTGCGGGCAATAAGGCCCCATCCAGATGAAGTCGCCAGCCCAGGTCTCGTGCCAGTCGCTGCCGAGCAGGTACATGCCCTGGCCCTCCAGCATGTAGAGCCCATGCTCCATGATGTGGGTCTCGACGTCCGGGAAATGGGAGCCGGGCGCGAAGCTCAGGATGTTCATCTCAATGTCGAATCGGAAGTCGCCGTAGGGCAGCAGGTGCTCCCAGGTGCGGCCTTCCGTGCCATTGTGATTGACCTTCTCCAGGGCGGAGCGCGACGACACGATGGCCTCCGGAACGTCGTAGCCCTCGACCGCTCGATAGGGCTTCTTGAGCCCCAGTACGCGGGCTGGAGCCTCGCCCAGGGTGCGCAAGGCGAAGCGCGTCTGTGGCGGCAGGTAGCAATAGCCGTCCGGTCCGAGCTCGACGGGCGCTTGATCCTCGATCTGAAGGGTGACGCGCCCTTCGAGCACGTAGAACACGCGCTGCACCGCATCCGCGAAGGCGTTCCGGGTACCTCCACCAGCCGCCATCTCCAAGATGGCTTGGGCGAACTTCGCCCCAAGGGCAGGCGCGGCGAGGAATCGCACGACCGTCCGCTCGTAGGTCGGCAGGTAGCTGTCCATGACACCTTCCGGTGGCATGATCGCGTAGTTGCCTTTCACCACGCCGCGGTTGTGGCCGAAGGCGCCGGGCCTGATATGGCCCGGCGGCATGGTCAGGTGCTGCGGATGCATCGAGTCAGCCCTGCGGGCCGGTCGGCAGCGCCGCCGTGACAATGATCTCGACGAGGTCGCCGTCCGGCATGATGGATTGCACGAAGGAGCGCACCGGGCCGCAGCCGTCAGGCATCCATTGCGCCCAGACGGCGTCGAACTCCGGCTTCCGGTTGTGGTCGGTCACCACTACCTCGGCCTTGACGATGCGGGTCCGGTCGAGCCCGTGCGCGGTCAGATAGCCGTCGATCACCGCCAGCGCGTCGGTGGTCTGGCCCGGCAGATCGAGGCTGAGGTCGCGCGAAGTGGCGACGCCCCACAGAAAGCCGCCCCCGCCCGGAAGGCGGTAGATCGCCACGCTGGATTTTGTCGGCATGTCCGGGTTGGGGGTGCGTCTGATGTCCGGCAGGGCCATGGGATCGTCTCGGCAGAGTTGAAGGTGGAGCGGCGGCTCAGGCGATCCGAGCCGCGTCGAAGCCGTTGGCCAGAACGCCGCGCGGCTGGATGAGACCATAGGGCGCGCGCGGCAGGTAGCGGCCGGCGCCTTCCTGCAGCAGCATGGCGCCGTCCCGGGCCGCCACCTCGCCGCGTAGCAGCGTCATCACGGGCCAGCCAATGACCTCACGGCCCTCCCAGGGCGTGTGGTCGACGTTGTGCTGCAGCAGCGCGTTCGTGATGGTCACGCGCTTCTTCGGGTCCCACAGCGAGAGGTCGGCATCCGACCCAACTGCGATCGTCCCCTTTTTGGGGAACAGGCCAAACAGCTTGGCCGGGTTGGTGGCCGTGATGGCCACGAAGGTTTCGAGGTCGAGGCGGCCGGCCGAGACGCCTTCGGAAAACAGCACGGGCAACCGCGAGCCGACGCCCGGCACGCCGTTCGGGATGTCGCGGAACGGCGCGTCGCGGCCGTGCCGGTCTTTCGCGTCGGCGCTGCCGGTGATGTTGAAGGCGCTGTGGTCGGACGAGACGATGCCGATCACGCCCTGGCGGATCATCTCCCACATCCCGGCGTGGTCGGCTTCGTCGCGCGGAGACGGCGAGCACATGTACTTGGCGCCCTCGAACCCCGGCCGGTCCATGTCGGCGGCCGTAAGCGTAAGATATTGTGGGCAGGTCTCGGCCCAGACCTTTAAGCCGCGCCGCTGCGCCCGGCCGATCTCCTCGGCCACCTCGGCGCAGGACACATGGAAGATCTGCAGGGGCTGGTCGACGAGCTCGGCCAGCGCGATCGCCCGATAGGTCGCCTCGCGTTCGACCACCTTCGGGCGCGACCAGGCATGGTACTTGGGGGCGCGCAAGCCCGCGGCGAGCAATCGCTCGGTGAGCCAGCCGATGGCGTCGTAGTTCTCGCAATGCACCGTCACGAAAGCCCCGGACCGCCGGGCGGCGGCCAGGACCTTCAGGAACTGCCCATCGTCGAGCCGGGCCGCATCGTAGGTCAGAAAGACCTTGAGGCTGCGCACGCCGCGTTCGACCAGCCCGGGGATCTCAGCCAGGACGGCCTCGCTCGGATCGGTGATGATCTGGTGGAAGCTATAGTCGATCACCGCGCGTTCGCCGCGCCGGAACGACTCCCGCACGACAGAATCCAGCGTCTCGCCCTTGAACTGCGAGATGAACGAGATTGCGGTCGTGGTGCCGCCGAGGAGCGCCGAGCGTCCGCCCGTGTAGAAGTCGTCCGGCCCGCATCCCATGCCGGGCTCGACCTGGGCGAGGTGGCAGTGCGTATCGACCCCGCCGGGCAGGACCAGCAGGCCCCGCGCGTCGATCTCCCGGGCCGCGGCCCCGACCTCGCCGATCTGCACGATCGTGCCGTTCGCGATTCCGAGATCGGCCCTCGTCAGCCCCTCAGCCGTCCCGACATGGCCGCCGCGTATGGCGAGATCCAAAGCAAGCTTCCTCTTTAATCGCCTACAACCGTACTATCGTCATGACAGGCTGGCGAGGGACATGTCCCTTCAAATGACTAAGAGAACAATCCTCGCTCTGAATGCGGCAACGACGTTAGATTGGCTAGCCGTTTGGAGCTTGTGTTCTGATGTTGCGGTGCGCCTGTCAGATTTCGCCCCAGGATCAATCCTGCCAAGAGGCGGGCATAAACAAGAACCGCTCTAGACAGCTGTTATCGTTGATATGTCGGCAATTCACCGTCGACACATCGAAAGCAGCCGTTCTCCTTCCGGCCAGAACGCGCCGTAGAGCAGCCGGACGGCTCTGCGCCCTGATGAGCTGTTCCAAAGGTAAGTGGTTGTGCTCCGAAGCGGACCTCGGATCCACGGTCTAGCGCGACGAGGTAATCGCGAGGCTTACGGAAACGGCACCAAGCATGCCTTTGGTGCTCGGATTAGAGCGCTCCTCCGACCACGATGGTGGTCGCCAGGATCAATCACCCGCCGCGATTCATTGCGACAGCGGTCCGGAGCATGTTGGCAACACCGTAGTCCGTGATGGCGAGAGAGGCACCCTGCGTCCCGTGTCGGGCCGCTCGTGTAAGATCGAAGCCATTGCTCACGAGCGAGGCTGCAAACGCGCCGCAGAAACAGTCGCCGGCGCCGGTCGTATCACGCACCGCGGCAGGCGTGGCCGGTTCGTGGAACGTCTTACCCCTGTGATGAACCAGGCAGCCTTCCGCCCCGAGCTTGATCACCACGGTTTCGGGCCCGAGCGCCGCGAACGTCGCGGCAGCAACCGCCCAGTCCTCATGACCGAGGAGGCGACGCACCTCTTCGGCGCTAGGCATGAAGAGATCGACTTTGGCAATGAGGCGGCGCAGCGCAGCCTCGTTGCCGGCGATGTAGTCCTCCTGCGGATCGAGAGCCACGAGAGCGCGCGTGGTCGCCTTGAGGTGCGCGACGAGGCGTTCCTGCGCCGGCAGCGTCATAGCCAGCACCAGGAAGGCCTCGGCTGCCCGATATGCCTCGGGAATGTCCTCCGGTATGGGGGACAGTGCGTCAAAATCCGCGTCGGAGGAGAACAGCGTCCAGGTGCGATCGCCGTTATCACAATAGGCAACCCGGTTGTGAAGGGTCGGGAGGTCCCGTCGCGGCAGACCTCTGTCAGAAAGCCCCGCCGCGCTCATCTCGGCCAGGATCGAGGGTGGGAAATCCCGGCCGACGGGCGCCACCATCTCGGTCGTCGGCTCCCACATCCGTGCGGCGAGTGCCGCATAGAGTGCGTCCCCGCCAATGCAGCCCGGCACCTCGCGACCGTCCGGCAGCACAAGATCGTCGATCGTCAAGTTCCCGAGGCAGACAAGGCGGGGAGACGGCACCATCACGCCTCGGCAGCGTCGGCCGCAGCGAATTTGGCCATCGCGAGATGGTAAGCGAAAAGTTGCACCGGCACGCTGGTGAGAAGCACGCTGAGGGGCTCGGGCACGGCTGGCAGGCGCAGCACCGTCCCGGCATGGGCGTCGAGCGCCACCTCGCCCTCGGTCACGACCGCAATCACCTCGCCACCCCAGCGAGTGCCTTCGAACGCCGTGTCACGCGCACGCGCGACCGAGGGCCCGTCCGGCGCGATGAGCCAAAGGGGGTCGCCGGATTTCTGCGAATTGTAGTGATGGAATTCCTCGAGCGGGATTGCGATCGCGTGGTCGGGCGAGCATTCCTTCACCTTAGCGGCGCCGAACAGCGCCGTCGCGAAGCTCGGTCCACCGCCTGCGAACAGGAAGATGGAGCGGGACGCGGCCCTGCGCGCAAGGTCTGCGACGGTACCCTCGCACGCCTCCGTCAACGCAGCCATCCGGTCCGGCATGGCATCGAGGTCTGCCTGCAACCGCTCCACGCGCTCCGGGTGCCGCCCCATCGTTGCCGCGAGGTCAAGCCCGAATTGGAGCAGCATCGCCAAGGCCGCGGTGCTGGCCTGGGTGGGCCAGCCCTTGCGCTCCGCCAGCACCGGAAGGCCATGATCGGATTCGACCATCAGGGCAGACCCCGGCGTGTTTGATAGCGCAAGCGTGCGGGCGCCCTGCGCTTTAGCAATCAGCGCCGCTTCGACCGTGCGGGTCGTGGTGCCGCTCGACGAAAGCGTGATGACGAGCGCGTCGGGCCCAAGCGTCGCGCTCGCGTAATAAGCGAAGTCGAGCGCCTGGATCGGCTCGCACGGAATGCCGATTAGGTCTTCAAAGAGCTGGCGCGCCGCGATCATCACGGCCAGGCTGTCGCCGCAGCCTGTCATGACGATGCGCTTCAGCCCCGCGGTCGCAAGCTCCTTCGCGGCTCGGCGCGACGGCTCCCGCCCCGCCGCAAGCGTGTCGCGCACTGCCTGGGGTTGGCCGGCGATCTCGGTGCGGGTCAGTTCCACCCGCTTGCGGCGCTTGGCGTCGCGCGGGTCATCTGTCGGCAACGCATCCATAAGGCGCTGCTCGCGAGCGAAGAGATCATTGACGAGGGCGCGCCGTGCGTCGTCGAGCGGCGAGTCAACCGCCAGCAGTGGCGTGAGGTCGGAAGGCATGGTGGTGTCCTACGGGGTTGCGCTCAGGCGGGTAGCTCGCAGCGGCGGCTGAGAAGCTGGGCGGCAAGGAAGCGCTGCGGGTCGGCCTCGTCCTGAGAGCGGTTCGGATCATGGCCGGTCGCGAGCGCCATGGCATAGGCAAGCATCTGCAGGGGCGCCGGCATGAGCAACGGCGACAGCCAAGCGGGCGTGGCGGGCAGGCTCAGCCTCCAGCTCGCCGAAGACACCGGCACACCGGCCGTCTCGATCGCCAGCACCCGCTGGCCCGCCGCCGTCAGGGCCGCAGCCGTGTTCTCGGCCAGTCTCGCTACGGCCGGGGTCGAGGCGAGCAGTACTACAAGCTCATCGGCCCGACTGGACCAGAACTGGCTGTGCGCATATTCCTCGATCTCGCCCGACCACACCGGCGACGCCACGACCTTGACGAGCTTGGCAGCGCCATAGTCGGCTGCGGCCCAATCCGATCCTGCGCCCAGCACCCGGATGCCGCCGAAGCCCTGATCCACCAACGCGTGCGCCATGGGTCCGAAGACCGCATCCGCCGCGTCCAGCACCTCGGGCAGGCGTGTCACGAGGGCCCGCGCCTCCGGCCCCGTCGTGAGCGAAGCCTCCGTCCGGCCCGCCGCACCTTCAACCAACATCATCAGCCCGAGCACGGTAGCGCTGTAGCGCGCCGTTCCTGTCAGGAAGGCGGCAACATCCGGAACCTGCAAGGAGGCTATGGCCGTCGCACCGGCCCCGAGTGCGGCGCCGTCCGTGTTGCTGAGCGCGACATAGCCCGGGCCGGCCGCCGTAAGCGCGCCTCCGGCTGCATTGGTGCGGTCCACTGTGCCCGACATCGAGATCGCGACGGCGCGGTCCGCCGCCGAGGCGCGCGGTGCCTCGCGGAGCAACATGGCGAGGCTCGTCTCAGCCGCGAGGTCGAGCCCGAAGGCATCGAACGCCACGCCCGCAACGGCGCGAGCCGCGAACCACCCGTCACCGCACCCAAAGGCGAACAGGCGTCCGCCGTCATCAGGACGGAGCCGTTCGGCGCCGAGGCGCCGGAACTCGGGCGCACGAGCCATGACATGTTGGAGTACATCTGCCTGCCGACGGATGTCGGCCAGCATGGCGGGTTGCGGGGTGGTGGAGGCTTGCGAGTTCATGGCGTCGAAGCCTGGAGTTTGCGGCTTGCACCGGCAAGGAATTTTTTCGAAAGTCTTCTGGAAGACGTAATCGGGAAAGCCACGATGAAATTAAGGGCAGGCCCTGTAATCGTCATGGACGATTCAGATGCAGGATCGCCGTCCCGATGAGTGGCTTCGGGGCGAGCGGTCGACACGAGCACATCTCGGCCGTCCTGCGGAAGGAAGGGCGGATCTCCGTGAGCGATCTGGCGGCAACCCTCCGGGTGTCGGTGGTGACGGTGCGCAACGACCTTGAGGCGCTGGAGCGCCAAGGCGTGCTGCGCCGTATCCGTGGCGGTGCCGTGATGGTTCGTACGGCGCGCTTCGAGCGGCCGAGCCACCTCGCGGCCGAAAGCTTCTCGGCCGAGAAAGCGCGGATTTCCGCCGTGGCGGCAAGCCTCATCCGTGATGGCGAGACCGTCATCATCGATGCTGGCAGCACCATGGTGGCGCTGGCACGCGCCCTGCCACGCACGCTGAACGACGTGGCGGTCGTCACCAATGCCCTCGATGTCGCCTTGGAACTTGAGGAACACCCGGGTGTGCGGGTTGCGGTAACGGGGGGCACAATGCGGGGGCGCCAGCGCTCTCTCGTGGCGCCCTTCGCGACGCAGCTTCTGTCGCAGATCAACGCTGACGTGGCCTTCTTGTCCTGCGCCGGCTTTCATCCCGAGAAGGGGTTTACGCAAAGCAACTGGGAAGAAGCCGAGGTGAAGCACGCTATGCTGGCGGCCGCTGGCCGGAGCGTCGTCCTGGCCGATCACGGCAAGTTCGGCCATGTCGGCACCGCACGCATCGCGCCAATCGCGCGCGTCGACATGCTGGTCAGCGATTCGGGCCTCAGCGCCGAGGCGGTGCGGGCCCTGGAGGAGCGGGGACCGCGCATCGTGCTGGCGTGAACGGCACTGCGCATGACGCGTGCATGTCGGGTCCGCTCCCTTTCGAAGAATTTCTATTGTTCAAGCTGAGAAAGCGCGCCAGCATCGCTTTCGCCGATACCACCGCTCCTTTGAGGATTGCGCGATATGATTGAAGCTCCCAGGCTCGACCGCCGCCGATTCAGCCAGGGCGCAGCGGCGCTGGCCGCCCTCATGGCCCTGCCGCGCGGCGCCGCGGCTGCCGATGGCAAACCGGTCGTGATCGCGTCGGAGGAGGACGTTTCGACCCTCGATCCTCATCTGATCCGAAACAATCACCCGATCGGCTCGGTGATCTGGTCGGTGTTCGACAGCCTCGTGCGCCGGAATCCAGACGGCACGCATGAGCCGCGGTTAGCACTGAGTTGGGAACAGGCCGAGCCGACCCGCTGGCGCTTCAAGCTCCGCCCCAACGTCAAATTCCAGAACGGCGAAGCGTTCAACGCCGACGCGGTCGTGTTCAACTTCAACCGTATGAATGTGTCGCCCTACAATGCCGAGAGCCAGCTCTGGCCCGGCACAAACCTGACCAAGGTGGTCGCGGTCGATCCGATGACGGTCGACCTCGTGACGAGCGAGCCGACCATCAACATGCTGTATTGGCTCGAAGAAGCTTTCATTGGCGCGCCGAAATACATGGCCGACACGGCGCCGGACGTCGTGGGCGCTCATCCGATCGGTTCGGGTCCCTACGGGTTCGTGTCCTGGAAGCAAGGCGATCGCGTTACCCTGACGGCCAACCCGAATTATTGGAACGGCGCGCCGCCCATCAAGGATGTGGTGTTCCGTGACATTCCAGAACTCTCGTCGCGGTTGAATGAGCTGAAAGCCGGCAGCGTCGATATCGTGGTCGGGGTCACGCCCGATACGGCCGCCGAGGCCAAATCGAACAACTCGCGGGTGGTGAGTACCAACGGGCTCAGGAAGATGCACATGGGCATCTCCTTTACGGGCCTCGATGTGCTCAAGGACAAGCGCGTCCGCCAAGCGCTAAATCATGCGGTCGACGTGCCGACCATGATCGAGACGCTGCAGGGCGGCATGACGAAGCCGCTCGCCTCGCTCGTCAACCCGCCCAACAATGATCCCGGGCTGAAGCCCTTCGTCTACGATCCCGACAAGGCCAAAGCCTTGCTGAAGGAGGCTGGCCACGAAGGCTTTGAGCTGCCCGTCGCCTACGGCCGCTATCCCGGTGCCAAGGAGGTGTCCGAAGCCGTCGCATCCTATCTCGAAGCCGTAGGCCTCAAGCCGAAGCTCGAAGCCTACGAGACGGGGCGCTTCGAGGAGATGCTGAAGCAGAAAGCCTTCAAGGGTATCTACTATTATGGCTGGGCGTCACTCATCAATCCGTCGGTCGAACTCGTCATCTTGACCAGCGACGCGGTCGACAACTCGGCCGGCTACAACAACCCGGACTATGACAAGCTGGTGAAGACGGCATCAGTGACGCTCGACGAGCCGAAGCGTGCTGCGCTGCTGAAGCAGGCCGAGGACTTCATCTGGGACGAGTGTCCCTGGATCTATCTATGGTACCTGCCGGCCATCTTCGGCCTCAGCAACCGGCTCGACTATCAGGTTCGCCCGGATGACTATATCGAGATCTACCGGGCCAAGCTGACCGGCTGATCGCGACCGATCCGAGGCATGACGCTTGTCATATTCCTGGTCCGACGTCTGGCTGGCGCCGCACTTGTGCTTCTCGGCGTCAGCCTCGCGACCTTTCTCGTGGCCCATACCACGGGCGACCCGGTGACGCTGCTGGTGCCCGCGAACGCCACCGAGGCGGCGCGCGCGGCGCTGCGGGCGCATTTCGGCCTCGACCAGTCCTGGCCGGTGCAGTACGGCCTCTTCATCCTGCATGCGCTCGGCGGCGACCTCGGCACGTCTTTCGTCTACCGGCAGCCCGTGCTCGACCTCGTGCTGAACCGGCTCGGAGCCACCTTCGAGCTCGCTTTCGTCGCCTTCGCGATCGCCCTCGTGCTCGGCGTTGGGCTCGGAATGTTGGCGGCGCTGAAGCGCGGCACCGCCGTTGACGCCTGCGTCACGGCTTTCACCATGGTGGGGCTCGCAGTGCCGCCGTTCTGGCTCGGCCTCATCCTCGTCATCGTGTTCGCCGTGCGACTGCAACTCTTCCCAGTGTCGGGCGCCGATACCGCCCTTTCCGTGGTGCTGCCTGCCGTGACCTTGAGCCTGCAGAGTACCGCTCGGATTGCACGCCTGCTGCGCTCGGCCATGATCGAGGTGCTACAGGCCGATTATATGCGCACGGCGCGCGCCATGGGGCTCCTGCGCTCCCGCGTGCTGTGGGTCCATGGCTTCCGCAATGCTCTTATTCCCCTCGTCACCATGGCGGGCCTGGAACTTGGCGACCTTATCTCAAGCGCGGTCGTCATCGAGGCGATCTTTGCTTGGCCGGGAATCGGCCGGCTCGCGATCGGCGCCGTCGAGCAGCGCGACTTCCCGCTGTTGCAGGGAAGCGTGCTGGTTGCGGCGGTGTGCTTCATCACCGTCAACCTCGTGGTCGACTGGCTCTACACGCGCATTGATCCCCGGGTGGTGCTGCGATGAAGCGCATGCCTCCATTCGGCCTTCTCGGCGCCGGCCTCATCACCCTGGCGGTCGCGACGGCGGTGCTGGCCCCCGTCGTGGCACCGACGACACCGACCCGGCTTGATCTCCGGGCTCGCCTGTCGCCACCCGCCTGGGTCGTGGGCGCCAAGCCCGGCCACCTGCTCGGCACCGACAACGTCGGCCGCGACGTGCTGAGCCGGGTCATCTACGGCAGCCGCATTTCGCTGAGCGTCGGGGCGGCCGCGGCCGTGCTCGGCATGCTGATCGGCAGCACGATGGGTCTGCTGGCCGGTTATTTCGGGCAGTGGGTCGATGCCGTCATATCGTGGCTCATCAATGTGCAGCTCGCGTTCCCGTTCACGCTGCTGGCTATCTTCCTGCTCGGCACCGTCGGCGGTGGCTTCGGGGCGGTTGTGGTAGTCTTGGCGCTCGCGACCTGGGTCAACTACGCCCGCATTGTGCGCGGCGAGGTGCTGGCCATCCGCTCGCGAGACTACGTGCTGGCGGCTCGCGCCGTCGGGGTGCCGACGGGCCGTACGCTTCTTCGGTACATCCTGCCCAATGTGGCAGGACCCATCGTGGTAGTCGCGAGCTTCTCGACCGCTCAGGCGATCCTGACCCAGGCGGCGCTGAGCTTCCTCGGCGTCGGCATCGACCCGAGCGTCCCATCCTGGGGAGCCATGCTGAATGAAGGGCGCGCCTACCTGCAATCCGCCTGGTGGATCGCGGTGTTTCCCGGGCTCGCCATCGCGTTGACTGTCCTGGGAGCCAACCTGCTGGGCGACTGGCTGCGCGATTGGCTCGATCCGCGGAGCGTCGCGTGACGGCGCTTCTCGAAGTTCGCGACCTGCACGTGCGCTTCGGCGCCACCCATGCGGTCCGGGGCGTGTCGTTCGAGCTCGGCGCGGGCGACAGCCTCGGCGTCGTAGGCGAGTCGGGCTCCGGCAAAAGCGCCACCATGCTGGCCGTCATAGGGCTCCACGATCATCGGGCCGCCAAGGTCTCGGCCGCTGCGGTCAGCCTCGCGGGCGAGGACCTCCGCCACGCACCCGAGACGCGGCTGCGCGACCTCCGCGGCGGCACGGTCGCCATGGTCTTCCAAGATCCCTTGACGGCGCTCAACCCGCTCTACACGGCAGGGTTCCAGATCGGCGAGGTGCTGCGTCGGCACCGTGGCCTGTCACGGCGCGCTGCCTCGACGGCGGCTGTCGAGATGCTGTCCCACGTCGGCGTGCCCGACCCCAGGCGGCGCGCGACCCAATACCCGCACCAGTTCTCGGGTGGCATGCGCCAGCGCGTCATGATCGCGGCAGCGCTCGCGGGCGAGCCGCGCCTTCTCATCGCCGACGAGCCTACGACCGCTCTCGACGTCACCGTTCAGGCCGAGATCGTCGAACTGATCCGCGACGTGCAGGCCCGCAACGATCTTGGGCTCGTCTGGGTGACGCATGACCTCGCACTCCTGGCCCGTGTGGCCGACAGGGTTCTCGTCATGTATGCCGGGCAGGTCGTCGAGGCGGCGCCGGCGGCGGAACTCTACGCTGCGCCGCGCCACCCTTATACTGTCGGGCTCCTGTCCTCGGTGGCGCGCCTCGATCAGCCGCGCGGTGAGCGGGCGCGTGCGATCCCGGGCGGGCCGCCGCGCCTTGACCAGCCGATCATCGGCTGCGCCTTCGCGCCGCGATGCTCCCGACGGTTCGCCCGATGCGTCGAGGCGCCCCCGCTACTTCCCACCAGCGCGAATGCAGCCGCCGCCTGCTGGCTTGTCGAGGCCGGCGCATGAGCACGGTTTCGGAAGCGCTCGGCCTCAAGGTGCACTTCCGGCTTTCCCAGGGCGGCTGGAACCGCCGTTCCGGGCCGGTGATCCGCGCCGTCGACGGGATCGATCTCACCATTGAGGCTGGCGAAACGGTGGCGCTCGTGGGAGAGTCGGGCTGCGGCAAGTCCACGCTCGGCCGCGCGCTGCTGCGCTTGGAAGAGCCCTCGGCAGGGGTTGTGCGCTTTGAAGGGCACGACCTGACCGGGCTCTCGCCCGAATTGCTGCGTCGGCAGCGCGCCGGCATGCGCATGGTGTTCCAGGACCCCTATGCTTCCCTCAATCCGCGCATGCGGATCGGAGAGGCCTTGGCCGAGCCCCTTCGCGTGCATGGTCTCGCAACTGGCCGCGCTGCGCGTCATGCCGTGGCCGAGATCCTGGAGGTGGTAGGGCTCGACCCTGCGGTGGTGGCGCGCTATCCGCACGAGTTCTCAGGAGGGCAGCGCCAGCGCATTGCCATCGCGCGAGCCGTCATCGGTCGCCCGCGCTTCGTCGTGGCGGATGAGCCGCTTTCCGCGCTCGACATCTCGGTGCAGGCCCAGATCCTGGACCTTTTTGCCGACCTCAAGGCGCGTTTTGCGCTCACCTATCTTTTCGTGAGCCATGATCTCGCCGTGGTGCGGCACGTGGCCGATCGGGTCGCAGTGATGTACCTCGGCCGCATCGTCGAACTGGCCGAGGCCGAGACTCTCTTCATGCGGCCTGCGCATCCCTATACGCAGGCCCTGCTCGGCGCCGTGCCGACGCCCGATCCCGCTCGGGAACGTGCTCGAGTCGTAGCACGCTTACCGGGAGAGCTGCCGTCGCCCGCCGCGCCGCCTGCTGGTTGCCGCTTCCACCCGCGCTGCCCTCTCGTCATGCCGGTGTGTCGGACGGATGATCCCGCGCTGCTTCACGTCGATGCGGGTCAGACGGCGGCTTGCTGGCTGCATCGACGGGCCGAAGCAGCGGCCCCGTCCTCTCTCGAACGGCTCGGCTTAAGCCATGCACATCCGCATCATCAATCCTAACACGACCGCGGCCTTCACCGCACGGCTCCAGGCCGCCGGCGCGGCTGTTGCGGCCCCGGGCACGCGGGTGACGGCCACGCAGCCCCGGATCGGACCCGCCTCGGTCGAGAGCCACGGCGAGGAGGCCAGAGCGGCGGTCGGGGTGGTCCAAGCGATAGCGGAAGGCGAGCGGGAGGATGTCGACGCCTATGTGGTAGCCTGTTTCGGCGACACGGGCGTCCATGCGGCGCGCGAAGTGGCGCGCGGCCCTGTGGTCGGCATAACGGAGGCGGCACTCTACACTGCTGCCATGCTGGCGCCGAGCTTCGCGATTATCACCCTGCCGCGACGCACCCGCGTTCACGCCCTTCGTGTCGTGCACGAGACTGGCCTCACGCATCGCTGCACCGTGCGCGCCATCGATGTCGCGGTTCAAGACCTTGCCGAAGAAGCTGTGGCCGTACTTCCGGCCGTCTTGGCGGAAGCGCGGCTGGCGCTCGTTGAGGACGGTGCCGAGGCTCTCATCCTGGGCTGCGCCGGGATGACCGAACTCGTCGCCCCGCTCGAGGCGGCGCTCGGGGTGCCGGTGATCGACGGCGTGCTGGCCGGGCTCAAGATGGCCGAAGGGCTCGTGGCCGCCGGCCTGCGCACCTCGAAACGCTGCAGTTACGCGCCGCCCCCGTCCGGCCCCGGTT
>NZ_JARPVX010000169.1:0-2425 GCF_033947565.1 Lichenihabitans sp. Uapishka_5 | reverse complement strand
CGACGGTGCCGACCGCGACGAGCCGCAGCCCGCCGGGTGTCCCGGCCCGGGTGGCGCGGTCGCCCGGCTCGGCCCCGAACACGTTGCGGACGGCCGGACGGTAGGGGACGATGCGGGCCTCGGGCCGGCAGAAGCGGCGCAGTTCCGCCGCCGTCGCCTCCGAGTTGACCAGGAACAGCGCGGCGCGCCGCACCGTGAAGCGGAACGGCGCCACCATGTAGAGCTTGGCCCGCCGGTTAAGGTCGTCCGGCCGGGTCAGGAGGAACAGGTCGTGGATGTAGGGGATCACCCGGTCGCCGGCCAGCAGCATCAGGGGGATCGAGGGCGGGAAGCCCGGGCACAGCACCAGCGCGGCGCGCTCGACGAGCGCCCGAACCGGCAGCCCGAGGGTTTGGCCGAGCATCATAGCCTTGCGGCCCGGCGCCCGCACGGGGGCCAGGCGCAAAGGGGCTAGCGCTTCGGCCGAGAACAGCTCGAGCGTGATCCGCTCGAGCCCCGTGACGTGGCGGCCGCAATGGGTTTCGTCGACCAGGATGGGCGGCACGGGGCGGGTCATGGGAAAGCCGGGGTGGGCAGGAAGCGGGCCCGGCGATGCGGAGCGCCGGGGGGAAGCAGGATCAGCAGCAGGGCCACCACCTCCACCAGCATGGTGGTCTTGGCCGACAAGCCGATCGAGGTCGAGATGATGCCGAAGAAGAACAACATGACGCCCCAGGCCGCCGGGGCGCAGCGCCGCATCACCTCGGCGATGAACAGCCCGAATCCGGTGAAGAACACCAGCGAGGGCAGCAGACCGTCATTGAGGATGAAGCCGAGCCAGGTGCTTTCCACCCCGACCTCGATGCCGACGAGGTGCAGCACGGACGCGAGGGCGTCGGGATCGGGCCCGAACAACAGGTCGGGCCAGGACAGGTAGCCGAACACCGTCAGGATGATGCCGCGCGACTTGGCGCTGCCGTTGTCCTCGATGAACCGGTTCAGCACCACGTCGAAGAAGCCGCTCGAGGCGATCGCGGCCACCATTCCGAGGCCCAGGGGCGCCAGCAGCAGCCCGAGGCCGACGAGGCGAAGGTCGACCGGACGCCCGGCCAGCACGCGCACCAGGGCGACGCCCGCGATTGCGACGGCCGCCAGCGCGGCCAGCACCAGGGCGGTGCGGCCCCCGAAGGCACCGAGCGCCAGGGCCTGCAGGCCGAGGGCCGGGGCCCGCAGGCCGGCCGGCAGCCCGCGCCCGCCGCCCAGCATCAGCACAGTGGCGTAAAGCCCCGCCATGGCGGCGCTTGACAGCGGATGGCCGAGGAACCCGAAGGCACGCGCCTCCACCTCCGCGGTCTGGACGACGCCGTCGAGTTCGGCCGGGATCAGCCGCCAGCCCGACACGAATTCCGCGATGCCCAGCAGGGCGTTGGCGGCGATGAACAGGTGCAGCGCCGCCTCCAGACGATGTTTCCAGGCGGGATGCAGGTCCTGCAGGCCGACGAGCGCCGCCACCGGGATCAGGAAGGTGTCGATCAGCGGCGTGAACGGCGCATGCAGGACAACCATCTGGTAGATCAACAAGAACAGCGTGGTGGCCACGAAGGCCGCGGCGCCGGGATAGCGCCGCCCTTGGGCCACGAGCCAGGGCCCCGGCGCCCCGCTGCGCAGCGCCGCCGCCGCGAGGCCGAGCAGGATCAAGTCCGACCCGGGATGCACCTTCTCCCAGGCGCCGCCGTTCGCCGTGTCGTAGTTGAGGCCGATCAGCGTCAACAGCGAGGCCGGCACCAACAGCGCCGCCATGATGCCAGCCGTGATGGCGGCGGCCGGCCAGCCGTCGATGGGGGCCTGCCCGAACGACCGGTCGCTCACGCGGCGGCGCTTTTGGCGCCACCGGGGGGCGAGGCCACGGCCAGCAGGGGCGCCGCCGCGACGGTTGTCACCCGCAGGTCGGGCGGCAGCCCGCGCGACGCCAGTTCGGTCGCGACGGCTTCGGCGGTCGTCTCGGCCGGCACCACCACCAGCAGAGCGCCGGCCGAGGCCGCGACGTCGCGCAGTTGCGCGCCCTCGTCGAGGGCCGGGCCGTCGAAGATGATGACGTCGAAATGGTCACGCAGGCCTTCGAGGTGGCGCAAACCTTCGCGGCCGCGCAGGCGCTGCACCACCTGGGCCTCGTCGGCCAGCCGGGGGATCAGCCCGATCGGATCGCGGTCGTCGGTGGGGGCCCAATAACACACCCGGGTCGCGCCCATCAGGTCCACCAGGTCGGCGCCGGCGCCCGGTTCGATCAGGTCGCGCAACAGCGTGCGGCCCGCGTCGGCGTCGATCACCACAGGGCGCAGGCCGAGCCCCGCCACCCGGTCGGCCAGGCCGAGCGCCAGGGCGGTGCGGCTTTCGAACCCGGCCGGCCCCGTCACCACCAGGGTGGCGAAGCCGAGCGCTGCGGCCT
>NZ_JARPVX010000168.1:1899-2442 GCF_033947565.1 Lichenihabitans sp. Uapishka_5 | reverse complement strand
CGGCCGAGACTGAGCGTCAGCGCAACGAAGCCGTGCGAATGACAGTGTCCCGCGAACAGGAGCGGGTCGTCGGCGCCGTGGCGCACGGTCTCGAGAACCTGTCGGAAGGCAACCTGCTGTTCCGTCTGTCCGATGCATTCGCACCGGAATACGAGAGCCTTCGTAACGACTTCAATGCCGCCATGGGCAAACTTCAGGACACCCTGGGCATGGTTGCCGGCAACACGTCGGCCATCCGAAGTGGAACGTCATCGACGAGATCGCCTTCCAGACCAATCTCCTGGCCTTGAACGCCGGCGTCGAGGCGGCACGGGCCGGCGAGGCGGGTCGTGGCTTTGCGGTAGTGGCGTCGGAGGTGCGAGCGCTGGCGCAGCGCTCGGCCGAGGCCGCCAAGGAGATCAAAGGGCTGATCGCAACGTCGGCCCAGCACGTCGGCAGCGGTGTCGAACTCGTTGGCGAAACCGGCAAGTCCCTGCAACGGATCATGGCGCAGGTGATCGAAATCAATGCGGTGGTGACGGACATCGCCGCCTCGGCCCAGGA
>NZ_JARPVX010000168.1:0-1809 GCF_033947565.1 Lichenihabitans sp. Uapishka_5 | reverse complement strand
TCAACCAGATGGATCAGGTCACACAGCAGAACGCCGCCATGGTCGAACAGTCGACAGCCTCCAGCAAGACCCTGGCCCAGGAAACCGAGGCGCTCGCGGGACTTGTCAGCCGTTTCAAGGTGGAGACAACGGGCAGGGCCAGCACCATGACACAGCCGCGGCCCTCGCGAGCAACGCCTGCTGCCCTTATCCCCAGGACCAAAGCCGCAGCGCCGAAAAGGGCCATGCCGGCGCAGAAGATGGTGTCCAACGGAGCCTCGGTCGGCGCTGCCGGCGCGGACGAGTGGCAGGAGTTCTGAGCCGACCGAACTGCACCATCACGGTGCATTCGACCCACCCCTCATAGAAAGGGGCAAACACATGGGTTGTAGAAGCGATCATGGGTAAGCTGCTGGCGAGCCTCGTTTCAAGTGAGCATGCCCATGGTTTCCGCACTTGCATGTTTCGTCTTTCAGCGTGGCGCCTGATGAGCCACGCCATGTCGTCAGGCTCTGCATCGTCGGATTTGTCGTCCGTGGACGATGTCGCTCCATCCCACGATCAGTGGTCAAACCAACGGCCGTCGAAGCTGCGTGTGCTCGGTTTCGCCATCATGGTGGTGGTCGGTGGGTTCTGTGCCGCGTCGGGCCTGACACTCTACGACCTGCGGCAGAACACCTACGCCCAGGCTGTGAGCAATGAGACTAATCTGCTTCACGCCCTGTCACAGGACATCTCCCGCACCATCGAGGTGTACGACCTGTCACTCCAGGCCGTCGTCGACGGGCTTGCAGAACCGGGCTTGCAGAACCTCAGCTTGCGCTTCCAGGACCTGGTCCTCTTCGATCGCGCCGCTTCGGCAAAAGATCTCGGCGCTATCTTGGTGCTCGATCGTGACGGCAAGGTCGTCCGGGGCTCGAAGCCGGCAGCCATCGGTGCCGATCTCGCCGACCGTGAGTATTTCCAGGCGCAGAAGGTCGCTCCGGACCGTGGCCTGTTCGTCAGTGCACCTTTTACGCGGCGCGTGACGGGCGACGACGATGTCATCGCCCTCAGCCGCGCGCTGAAGGGCGCAGACGGGTCTTTTGCTGGCATCGTGGTCGGCACGATGCGGCTCACCTACTTCAAAGACCTGTTCTCCCAAGCCGACCTCGGAGCCAGCGGCTCCATCAACCTGCTTCGCTCGGATGGCATTTCTCTGATGCGAGCTCCCTACGCGGTCGATCGTGTCGGGCTCAGCCATGGCGCTAGCTCCAACTTTCAAAGGATCGCGCGTTCACCAGCGGGAACGTTTACAGGCAAATCCTTCATCGACGGTGTGGATCGGATCTACAGCTTCACCCATGTGGGCGATTTGCCCCTGGTGCTGACGGTGGCCTTTTCCGAGGGTGACGTTTTCGCCGTGTGGCGGGAGAAAACCATCGCCATCGTGCTCGCCATTGCGGTTCTCTGTGCGACGGCAGCCATCCTGGGTTTTTACCTCAGGCAACAGATGCGGCGGACGGTCCGTTCAGAGGCCAGGCTGTCACGCAGCGAGGCTCAATACCGCCTCTTGGCCGACCATGCCCAGGACGTCATCATGCAGCTCGATCATGCGCTGCGTCGAACCTACGTGTCGCCTGCAGCCTTTGCCATACTGGGCTACCGGCCCGAGGAGCTCCAGGGCGGCAGCATCGTGGAAATCATCCACCCCGACGACTGGCCAAACGTCACCACGCTGATCTGTGCCGCACGAACGGAGCAGGCCAACACCGAAGCCACATACAGACTGCGGCACAAGCTCGGACATTATGTGTGGGTGGAGGGACGCTACAGCCTCGTGCCCGAGAA
>NZ_JARPVX010000167.1:0-2464 GCF_033947565.1 Lichenihabitans sp. Uapishka_5 | reverse complement strand
AATCTGACAGTGAACACCATCGAGAGGTACGGCATCAGGCCGCCTGGGCGAGCCCGATCGGGGCTCGCCAGTTCCATGGGAGGAGCTCGCCAAGCCGGCGCTGAGGTGTGTCTGCGATACGGGCGAGGACGTCGGCGAGCCAAGCCTGCGGGTCGATATCGTTGAGCCTGGCCGTGCCGATCAGCGTGTACATGAACGCGGCACGCTCGCCGCCGCGATCGGAGCCGGCGAACAGCCATGCCTTCCTGCCGAGTGCGACACCGCGAAGGGCGCGCTCGGCGGCGTTATTAGTAAGGCAGATGCGCCCGTCGTCTAGGAACCGGGTGAACGCGGCCCAGTCCTTGAGCATGTAATCGATCGCGCCGGCGACCGGGTTGTGGCGGGCAAGCACGGCACGCTGGCACCGCAGCCACTGCTCCAGCTCGGCGACAAGCGGTGCCGTGATCTCCTGACGCAGCGCGAGGCGCTCGGCGGCTGGTCTGCCGGTGACGGCGCGTTCAGCGTCGAAGATCGCGTCGATGCGCCTGACCGCCTCGGCAGCGATCGGCGAGATGACCGCCGCGCCCTTGCGGCGCTTCAGCTGGGTGGCGACATCGGCCAACTCGAAGAACTTGCGTCTCGCGTGTGCCCAACACAGCGCGCGCGTGAGCGGGGCCGGCAGTCGGTCGGCACGGAACAGCGCGTTGTAGCCGGCATAGGCGTCGGCTTGGAGGATGCCGCGGTAGCCGGCGAGGTGCCTGACCGGGTGCTCGGCGCGACGATCGCGCGAGTAGCGGAACAGGGCGGCGGGCGGCGCGGGGCCGCCGAACGGCCGGTCGTCGCGCACATAGGTCCACAATCGCCCGATGTCGGTCCTGGTCTTGGCCAGCACCGGCACCGTCGTATCGTCGCCGTGGAGGCGCTCGGCGGCGAGCACATGCGCCTCGATCAGGAAGTGGAGCGGCCGCAGCGCCGCGGTGCAGGCGCCGACCTGGTCGGCGAGCGTCGACAGGCTGATCTCCACGCCTTCGCAGGCATAGCGGTCGCGCTGTCGGTTGAGCGGCTGGTGCGTCCCGAACTTCTCGAACATCACCATGGCGAGAAAGCTCGGCCCGAACAGTCCGCGCGGCGTGGCGTGGAACGGTGCCGGCGGCTGGGTCACCGCCTCGCAGGCACGGCAGGCGAACCGCTCGCGTACGGTCTGGATCACCTTCCACGCCCTTGGGATCACCTCCAGCGTCTCGGTCATATCCTCGCCCAGCTTCGACAGGCGATCCGATCCGCAGCAGGTGCAGCGCGTCGGAGCAGGGACGACGACCCGCTCGCGCGGCAGGTGCGCGGGCAGTGGCTTGCGGGACGGTCTTGCTCGCGTGAACGCCTCGACGGTGGTGCCGGCCGCGGTACGGGCGCTGAGTGCCTCGTCCTCGCTGGCCGTCGCTTCCAGCTCCTCGAGGCCGAGTTCCAACTGATCGACCAGCAGCTGGCCGCGTTCGGAACGCTGCCCGTAGAGCGCTCGCCGCATCTTCTCGTTCTGCAGCTCGAGCAGTGCCACGCGGGCGGCAAGATCGGCGTTCGCCGCCCTGGTCCGCGCCGCCTCGGCTTCGGCGTGCGCAAGCGCCGCGCGGAGCGCCACGACATCGCTGGAAGGAACCACCGCCATGCCCAGGAGAGTAGCGGCAAAGCCGCACAGAACCTAGCTTTTTACCTCATCCAGCCGCTTGCGGACGCCACGTCGTGCGCGGGTTGCGCCAGTCTATCGCCTCCAAGAGGCACGCCATCTGCGACGCCGTAATCGCCACCACGCCATCGCTCGCCGCCGGCCAGACAAACCGGCCGCGGTCGAGCCGCTTGGTATAAAGCGACATGCCGATGCCGTCGTGCCACAGCACCTTGATCAGATCGCCGCGTCGCCCGCGGAAGATGTAGAGATCGCCGGCATGTGGGTCGCGCTTCAGCCCCTGCTGGACCTGCAGCGCCAAGCCGAACATCCCGCGTCGCATGTCCGTGCACCCGGTCGCCAGCCAGATCCGGACGTCACTGCGAACCGGGATCATCGCCGCAGCGACCGTATCGCCGTCGATACCAGCGCGGGCGACGCGTTCGCCGCAATCCGCAGCACCGCGCCGCCAAGCTCCACCACGAGCACCGGCTGCTCGGCCACAGGCAACGGCTCCGGGCTCACCGTCACCGCCGCGAACGCCGTTGCCGCCGGCTTCGCCAGGTCACGACGCCACCGGTAGAGCTGGCTCGGCCGCAGATCGGCGCGCCGTGCAATCCTCGCTACGCTCGATCCCGGTTCACATGCCTCCGCTACCAGCGCCTGCTTCTGTTCGTCCGACCAGACTCGGCGCCGCTCCACGCCCGAGATCAACGTCACCTGGCTCATCGCACCATCGCTAACATCAGTGCAAACACCGTCGCTTGCACCAATGCTACGTCAGCAAACCGTCCCCCAACCGCAAGGCGGGTCCCACCGGAGGCTTAC
>NZ_JARPVX010000166.1:0-2609 GCF_033947565.1 Lichenihabitans sp. Uapishka_5 | reverse complement strand
ACGCGATCAGGACCAAACTCGCCCTGAATCATCTGTCTGAGTCGGTGCACTAGGCGGAAGTCACGCGCGAGAGCCCGAGGCGTCGAGGGGTCAAGGGACAGCGTGACATAGGCGATGTTAGGTACGAGCGCATTGTTTGCGCCCGGTGTGAAGACGATCGCCAACCGGTAGCCGGTCTTCATGGAGGCGAGATCGGCAGCAGAGATCGGCGTGAACTTGGCCTGATACAGGGTTTGCGCCTGGGCAGTGGTGTACGCGATCACATCTCGAAATCTGACATAGTCCGTCACCGGGTGGTTGAGCGTAAAAATCGAGCTGACGCCCAGGCCAATCCCAGGAGAAGAGCTATAGGCCGCCGTCCCGCTTGTCAGAGCGCATTCCACCCGGAACTGTGATGTGGCGTCCTGCGCGTACACCAAGCGGCTATCCACTCCGACGATGTTGGATGCGGTTTGCCTGTCGGTGGCGCTGATTGTGGACAGGATCTGCTGATTAATGGAGATCGGCGCGAAGGTCTGCCCGCCGTCGGTCGACATCGTCAACCCGACTTTGCCGGCGGCGCCCGTCGCGAATTTGGCGCTGAGATTGAAGACGCTGTTCGCGGTTGCTGTGAACGGAGCTGACACCTCCGATCCCGCGCACGTCCCCGAAAGACCATTGGCCGGCAGCAAAGTTGCCGCCGCCATAGCCGGCCCGGCCAGCGTAGCGAGAATACCCGCGAGGGCGAGAATGCGATTCATGGTGGTGCTCCTGAATTGAATGCAGGTCCCTTGTGCGCATGAAGGCCTCGTCCTGCGGCCGGCACAGCAACGCCATTAATTTTACCAGCGTTCTGGGAAATTACTGGAAGCTGCCAGTCGCCGAATCCCTCGGAAAACCAACGCTGAAAACGCTGGAATTCCTTGAGAGCCCCCCAAGACGATTCGCCTTAGACGCCGTGCGCTGATGCCTCCAGAAAGGCGTATGGCTTAGCCAAGCGCGCGGTGCTCCGGTGCGTCAGTGTCCGAGAATGCTGCAGGAGGAGCCTGATCGTCTTCCGCGCTGTGCACGAGGCCACTAACCTTCTTTGCCGTAATTATGGGAGGAGAGATTCGCATGCCATTATCGGTTCGTTTCCGGAGGTTGACCGTCGCGTTGCTCGGCGCGGGGGGCCTCGCCGTCTCCGCAGCGCCATCCTACGCGTACAGCGCCCTGTACGTGTTCGGTGACAGCTTGTCCGACGCGGGGAACGTCTCCGCGGTGAGCGGCGGCCTGGTGCCTCCGAGCCCGTATGTGGGTGGCCACTTCTCCAATGGGCCGACATGGGCCGAGGATCTCTCGCTCAAGCTCGGGCTTGGGCAGCTCCTACCGTCGAACGAGGGCGGGACGGACTACGCCTACGGCTATGCGACCACGTCGGCAGACATTCCTCGCAGCAGCCCCGTACCGCTGAATCTCCCGATTCCGAATGTCGAGCAGCAGGTGGCAGCCTATAGTGCCCAGCACGGCAACCAAGCCGACGCCGCTGCTATCTACGCCGTGTGGATCGGATCGAACGACGTTCTCAATGCCCTCGCTGGATTGGCGACCGGTGCTCTGCCGGCTGATCAACTGGTGGCGAAGCTGGAAGACGCTGTGACATCCGAAGTCCGGGCGATCGGGACGCTCGTCCAGGAGGGCGCCAAGCACGTTCTCGTGGGCTTGCTGCCCGATCTCGGGTTGACGCCTGCGCTCAACACCACGGCGCCCGGTGCCGGCACGGCCATAGCACAGGCTTACAACTCCGCTCTGGAGGACGCGACGGGCAGTCTGTTCTCCGGCATCGATCTCAAATATCTGGACACCTTCGGCTTGCTGCAAAGCGCGGTGGGAAACCCATCCGCTTATGGCTTCACCAACGTGACATCCCCCTGCCTGACCGCTTCGTCCGTCTGCAGCGATCCCGATCAGCATCTTTTCTGGGATGAGCTTCACCCGACCGCTGCAGGCCATGAGCTTATTGCTGACCTGGCGCTACGGACGGTGTCTGTCACGACCGTGCCTCTGCCCAGCGGGGCAGCTCTGTTCGGGGTTGCTATCGCTGTGCTTGGAACGCTGACTACCCTCACGCGCAGCGTACGGCAGCGACAGCTGGTGTCCTAAACCCTCATGCGTGGGGGGCTACGCCTCCCACGCTATTGCCCTTGATGGTAACCGGTTCTCGCTCGAAGCCAGGTTGCCAGACCAAGCTCCCGAGACGCAGCCCGGTGCGGCCAGTTCGCTTGGCCTGCCTGCCTCCTCATCCTGCAACGCTGAACCATTGCCTTCGCCGATACCAGCGCTCGCAGGATGCTCACACACAGGCGTCAGCATGCATTGGCTATCCATGTCGGTGAGCAACCCACAACGCCAGCCTGCGGTCATCCTGCGGCGATTGAGAGGAGTTGCGCACCCGACACACCGCGCCATCCCGCCCTGCCCCGGAGCCACCCCCACCTGTTGCCGGAGGGCAACACCAGGGGCATAGGGACCGTACAGAGGGGTGGCCAGGGTGCGCAGCCGCTGCAGCCCATTTTTCCCGTGTGTTTCAGATTCTTGTCCGCCGTCAGGGCTCATGAGACAGACTGAGGGGTTTCGACGAGGGAGGGTTT
>NZ_JARPVX010000165.1:0-2599 GCF_033947565.1 Lichenihabitans sp. Uapishka_5 | reverse complement strand
AGATGTGTATAAGAGACAGATCGCACACCGTGACGGCCGCGAGCGCCCCGAGCCGCCGCTTCAGCGCATGGGCGAGGCTGAGCCCGGCGATGCCGGCGCCGGCGATCAGAACATCGGTGTGGGTGGGCGCCATAAATAGCCTTGGGTTGCGGCGCGACCTTGGGCGATGGCTCCCGCCCGGTCAATGCGGCCGGCGGGCGCTCGCGGGGTGACGCGGGGGTGACGCCGCGCCGGCAAGCCTTATGCTCCGTCGCCTCGCGCTGTTCTGCCGGAGATGCCGCACCATGCCGGACCCGTCCATTCCCGCCACCGACCCCGTGCCGCCACCAGCCCCCGACACGGTGTCGCTCGCCTCGAGCGAAACGCTGGCGCTCGCGGCGGCCGCGACCCGCCGCGAGCATGACCTGCTGGGCGAGCGCGACATCCCGGCCGACGCGCTCTGGGGCATCCACACCCTGCGGGCGGTGGAGAACTTTCCCATCACGGGCGTGCCGGTGGGCCATTTTCCCGACCTCGTGAGGGCGCTCGCGTCCGTCAAGCAGGCGGCCGCGCGGGCCAATGCCCGGCTCGGCTTTCTGCCGCCCGACAAGGCGGCCGCCATCGAGGCCGCTTGCGCCAGCATCGTGGCGGGCGAGCACCACCGCAGCTTCGTGGTGGATGCCGTGCAGGGCGGCGCCGGCACCTCGACCAACATGAACGCCAACGAGGTGATCGCCAATCTCGGCCTCGCCCACATGGGCCAGCCCCCGGGCGCCTATGGGCGGCTGCATCCCAACGACGATGTTAACATGGCGCAATCCACCAACGACGCCTACCCGACGGCGCTGCGCCTCGCCGTGATCCTGGCCGCAAAGCCGCTGGCCCGCGCGCTCGACGACCTCGCCTATGCGTTCAAGCTGAAGGCGGTGGAGTTCTCATCCGTGGTCAAGATGGGCCGCACCCAGTTGCAGGATGCCGTGCCGATGACGCTCGGCCAGGAATTCGACGCCTTTCACGATACCATCAAGGAGGATGTGGCGCGGCTCGGCGAGGCGGCGGCGTTGTTCCGCGAGGTGAACCTCGGCGCCACCGCGATCGGCACCGGCATCAATGCCGATCCGCGCTATGCGGCGCTGGCGGTGGAAGAGCTCGCCCGCCTGTCGGGGGAGCCGGTGGTGCTGGCCCCGAACCTGATTGAGGCCACCTCCGACATGGGCGCCTTTGTGTTGTTTTCGGGCGTTCTGAAGCGGGTGGCCGTCAAGGTTTCGAAGATCTGCAACGACCTCCGCCTCCTGTCGAGCGGCCCGCGCACCGGCTTCGCGGAGATCCGCCTGCCGCCCATGCAGGCCGGCTCCTCGATTATGCCCGGCAAGGTCAATCCCGTGATC
Organism: Lichenihabitans sp. Uapishka_5; assembly: GCF_033947565.1. Taxonomy (NCBI): domain Bacteria; kingdom Pseudomonadati; phylum Pseudomonadota; class Alphaproteobacteria; order Hyphomicrobiales; family Lichenihabitantaceae; genus Lichenihabitans; species Lichenihabitans sp. Uapishka_5. Next base: position 1,232 of record NZ_JARPVX010000165.1, on the reverse strand, counting down.
CCCGAGGTGGTCAACCAGGTGGCCTATCTGGTGATCGGCCACGACCTGACGGTGACGCTCTGCGCCGAGGGCGGCCAGCTGCAGCTGAACGCCTTCGAGCCCACCATCGGCTATTGCATCCTGAATTCCATGCGGATGCTGACGGCGGCCCTGGCGACCCTGACGACCCGCTGCGTGTCGGGCATCGAGGCCGACCGCGAGCGCTGCCAGGCGCTGGTGCGCAACTCCATCGGCCTCGTCACGGCGCTTGGGCCCACGCTCGGCTACGAGGCCACCTCGCGCATCGCCAAACGGGCGCTTGCCGAAAACCGCACCGTGGCCGAGCTGGTGCTCGAGGAAGGATTGTTGAGCGAGGCCGAGCTCGACGGCCTGCTCGAGCTCGAGGCGATGACCCGGCCGAGCCGCGCCGGGGTGATCCCGGACAAGCGCGGTTTGCCGAAACAGGTGTGATTTGGGCCTCATGTCGCACCCGGGAACGATGCCGGCTGCCTTCCGTTGAGTCGCACGCGTCCAAAACCTGTGCACGTTGCGTATCGCGAGGGCAGTTCCATCCATGCAGACCGACACCGACCTCGACCATCCCCGGGCCGAGGCCTTTCGCGCCTTCGTCAAGGAACTGCCGTTCCCGTGTGTGGGTGCCAAGTCGGCCTTGTCGAAGGGGCAGCTGCGCATCGTCGTGGCACGAAACATCACCTCGGCCTGGGACGACATGCGGATCTACCCCGCGCTGCGGGAGTTCATCGCGTCCTACAAGAAGCAGCCCGACCTGTTCCAGAGCTTCGCGGTGGTGTTCGAGGGGCCGGGCGACCTGAGCGAGGAAGCCTTCGAGCAGAGCCTTTGGGCCCGCGCCCAAAGCTTGTCCGACAAGGATGCTTGGCACGGCCAGGATTATGACGCCCGCGTCACATCCGATCCCGCGAGCCCGCATTTCTCGTTAAGCTTTGGCGGCGAGGCCTTCTTCATCGTCGGCCTCCATCCGGGCGCCAGCCGGCCGGCGCGCCGCTTCTCGTCGCCCGCCATGGTGTTCAACCTGCACAACCAGTTCGAGCAGCTGCGCGCTCAGGGACGCTACGAGAAGCTGCGCGACTCGATCCTGCAGCGCGACGAGGTGCTGGCCGGCACCCGCAACCCGATGCTGGCCCAGCACGGCGAGGTGTCCGAAGCGCGCCAATACAGCGGCCGCCTGGTCGACGCGGCCTGGCGCTGCCCGCTGCAGCCGCGCGGCCCCGCCG
>NZ_JARPVX010000164.1:0-2654 GCF_033947565.1 Lichenihabitans sp. Uapishka_5 | reverse complement strand
TATCCTCGATCGCCGCCACCTTCCCATGATCCACTCCGAAACAACGCCCCACCCTCATTCCGGACGCAGCGCAGCGGAGATCCGGAACCGGGGCGCCACGGCGATGCGGGCCGGAGCACACCGGTTCCGGGTTCGCCTGCGGCGCCCCGGAATGAGGCGCATCCCCTCGTCTGCAGAACACCCCCGATGACCGACCTTCCCCGCCTCTTCGTCAAAGCCGACATCGTATCCTCGATCGCCGCCACCTTCCCATGATCCACTCCGAAACAACGCCCCACCCTTATTCCGGACGCAGCGCAGCGAAGATCCGGAACCGGGGCGCTACCGCGATGCGGGCCGAAGCACACCGGTTCCGGGTTCGCCTATGGCGCCCCGGAATGACGCGCATTTCATCCGTTCGGGACCAAAGCCCATGAACCCTCCCATCCTCGAGGACGACATCGTCTCCTCGATCGCCGACGCCCTGCAATATGTCGCGGTCTATCACCCGCCCTCCTTCGTGCAGGCCCTCAGCGAGGCCTACACCGCCGAGGCGAGCCCAGCGGCGCGCGACGCCATCGGCCAGATCCTCCTCAACTCGCGCATGGCGGCCTTCGGCAAGCGCCCGATCTGCCAGGACACCGGCACCGTCAACGTCTTCATCAAGCTCGGCATGGCGGCGCGGATCGCATCCACCCGCACCTGGCAGCAGCTCGTCGATGCCGCCGTGCACCTGGCCTACACCAACCCCGACAACCCGCTGCGCGCCTCCATGGTGCGCGACCCGCTGCATGACCGCGCCAACACCGGCGACAACACCCCCGCCGTGGTGCACCTGGAGAGCGTGCCCGGCGCCGCCGTGAGCATCACGGTGGCGGCCAAGGGCGGCGGCTCGGAAAACAAGGCGAAGTTCGTCAACCTCCCCCCGGCCGGCGATGTGGCCGATTGGGTGGTGCAGACCGTGGAAACGCTCGGGGCCGGCTGGTGCCCGCCGGGGCTGCTCGGCATCGGGGTCGGGGGCTCGGCCGAAAAGGCGATGATCATGGCCAAGCAGGCGCTGCTCGAGCCGATCGACATGGCGACGCTGCTCCGGCGCGGCCCCGCCTCGAAGCTCGAAGAGCTGCGCATCGCCATCTACGACCGGGTCAACGCGCTCGGCATCGGGGCCCAGGGGCTCGGCGGCCTCACCACGGTGGTGGACGTCAAGGTGCGGAGTTTTCCGTGCCACGCGGCGTCGAAGCCTGTCGGCCTCATCCCGCAATGCGCGGCAGACCGGCACGTCACGATCACGCTCGACGGTTCCGGCCCCGCCACCCTCAGGCCGCCCGATCTCGGCCTGTGGCCCGAGCTCGGGCCACAGGCCGAGATCGGGCGGCCTGAGGGTGGCGGGGCCGGAACCGTCGAGCGTGATCGTGACGTGCCGGTCTGCCGCGCATTGCGGGATGAGGCCGACAGGCTTCGACGCCGCGTGGCACGGAAAACTCCGCACCTTGACGTCCACCACCGTGGTGAGGCCGCCGAGCCCCTGGGCCCCGATGCCGAGCGCGTTGACCCGGTCGTAGATGGCGATGCGCAGCTCTTCGAGCTTCGAGGCGGGGCCGCGCCGGAGCAGCGTCGCCATGTCGATCGGCTCGAGCAGCGCCTGCTTGGCCATGATCATCGCCTTTTCGGCCGAGCCCCCGACCCCGATGCCGAGCAGCCCCGGCGGGCACCAGCCGGCCCCGAGCGTTTCCACGGTCTGCACCACCCAATCGGCCACATCGCCGGCCGGGGGGAGGTTGACGAACTTCGCCTTGTTTTCCGAGCCGCCGCCCTTGGCCGCCACCGTGATGCTCACGGCGGCGCCGGGCACGCTCTCCAGGTGCACCACGGCGGGGGTGTTGTCGCCGGTGTTGGCGCGGTCATGCAGCGGGTCGCGCACCATGGAGGCGCGCAGCGGGTTGTCGGGGTTGGTGTAGGCCAGGTGCACGGCGGCATCGACGAGCTGCTGCCAGGTGCGGGTGGATGCGATCCGCGCCGCCATGCCGAGCTTGATGAAGACGTTGACGGTGCCGGTGTCCTGGCAGATCGGGCGCTTGCCGAAGGCCGCCATGCGCGAGTTGAGGAGGATCTGGCCGATGGCGTCGCGCGCCGCTGGGCTCGCCTCGGCGGTGTAGGCCTCGCTGAGGGCCTGCACGAAGGAGGGCGGGTGATAGACCGCGACATATTGCAGGGCGTCGGCGATCGAGGAGACGATGTCGTCCTCGAGGATGGGAGGGTTCATGGGCTTTGGTCCCGAACGGATGAAATGCGCGTCATTCCGGGGCGCCATAGGCGAACCCGGAACCGGTGTGCTTCGGCCCGCATCGCGGTAGCGCCCCGGTTCCGGATCTTCGCTGCGCTGCGTCCGGAATAAGGGTGGGGCGTTGTTTCGGAGTGGATCATGGGAAGGTGGCGGCGATCGAGGATACGATGTCGGCTTTGACGAAGAGGCGGGGAAGGTCGGTCATCGGGGGTGTTCTGCAGACGAGGGGATGCGCCTCATTCCGGGGCGCCGCAGGCGAACCCGGAACCGGTGTGCTCCGGCCCGCATCGCCGTGGCGCCCCGGTTCCGGATCTCCGCTGCGCTGCGTCCGGAATGAGGGTGGGGCGTTGTTTCGGAGTGGATCATGGGAAGGTGGCGGCGATCGAGGATA
>NZ_JARPVX010000163.1:0-2896 GCF_033947565.1 Lichenihabitans sp. Uapishka_5 | reverse complement strand
TTCGCCGCGCAGCGACACGATCATCGCATGGGCGCTGGCGAGGTCGGACGGGAGCGGGTCGGCGGGCGTCGTCACACGGCGATCAGATCACAACCACCTGCCGCCGCAAGCCTTTTTCGCTATCCGGCCTGGGCCGGACGCCAAGTCTGCTGCGGGTTACGCCAGTCGATGCCCTCGATCGAAGGTCTTTGTGGATACCCCCTCTACTGAGGGCGATGGTACCTTTCCTGATGTGATTCAGGTCCTTGATCGGCGCCATCCGTTTTATGGGCGGTCTCTGCGCGTCTTGGGTCTGTACGTGCGCCGGAGCGGCACTCTTCCCCCGTCCTACGTCGTCGAAGGCCATGACGGGACAAAGCTCCATGTGCCGATCTTGGCAGCGCAACCGGCACCAGTGATGGAGAATCCGTCGAAGTTGAGCGTTGAGGCTGTGCTGGATTTGATCTCGCTAGCCGAGCAGCTCGAAGACGATGGTGATTGCGCCCCAGGACCTTTGGCCGATGCTGCCTGCTGCCCTGCAGCGACAGATCGTGGAGAACGTCGTGGCCGTTCTGACGGAGGTCGGTCATGAAGTCCGAACTGGTCACAGCAACCCATCTGGAGCGCAAAGCGATCATCTACATCCGGCAATCGACGCCGGGCCAGGTCGTCGGCAATCAAGAAAGCCTTCGGCTCCAGTACGCGTTGCAGCATCGGGCCGAGGATCTCGGTTGGCGCCAAAGTGACATTGACGTCATCGACGCCGACCTCGGGCTGAGCGGATCGTCTACCCTGGACCGGCGAGGGTTCCAGGAATTGACCACGCGCGTGAGCCTGAACGAGGTCGGGCTTGTTCTGTCGATCGACGTGACGCGGCTCGCCCGCAACTGCTCGGACTGGTACCCTCTTCTCGACATCTGCGGACTTCGCCATTGCCTGATCGCCGACCGCGATGGGGTATACGATCCCGGCACCCCGAACGGGCGCCTGCTTCTCGGCCTCAAGGGGACGATCTCCGAGCTGGAGCTGCATACGATCCGGGGCCGCTTGACGTCCGGGCTTCTGGCCAAGGCGGAACGCGGCGAACTGGCCCAGATGCTTCCCGTAGGTCTGGTCCGTGAAACGGGCGAGATCGTCGTGAAGGATCCCAATATCGAGGTTCAGCAGCGGATCGGTCTCGTGTTCGACAGCTTCCTGCGGCTCCGCTCGGCCGCCAAGGTGATGCGGCTCTTCCAGGCCAAACAGCTCGACCTGCCACGTCGGGACCGCCATGGAGATCTGCGCTGGATGCCGGCAACCAGCGCCTCCGTCGGCACGATCCTGAAGAACCCAGCCTATGCCGGCGCGTTCGTCTATGGACGCAAGCGGACGGAGCGCATCCCAGGTCGACAGGGGCGTTCGACCAAGACCCCTCGTTCCTTCGAACAATGGCGCATCGTCGTGAGAGACCGCTACCCCGCTTACATCGACTGGGCCACCTATGAGACGATCCGCGCCGTTCTGAGTGACAACCGGGCCGAATACATGAACCGCACAACCCGGGGAGCACCGCGTCGCGGCCAGCTGCTCTTGCAAGGGATTGTCTGGTGTGCTCGATGCGCCCACAAGATGTACATCCGCTATCAGAACCGCGGTGAGTACGTCTGCAACCACCTTCACACCCAGAAGGGTGCGCCGGCCTGCCAGACCCTCCGCGCCGACGCCGTCGACGAAGCCGTGGGCGAGGCCTTCCTGGCCGCTCTGGCCCCGGCCGAGATCGCGCTTCTCTCTCGCACCCGACGGGCGCAGCAACAGGCCGATGCGAGCCTGCGCGCTGCTGCGGAACAGCAGGTCGCACGCCAACGCTATCAGGCAGCGCTGGCCGAGCGGCAGTACAACAAGGTCGATCCCGACAACCGGCTGGTGGCCGGTGAACTCGAACGCCGCTGGGAAGCTGCGCTGATCGATTTGAAAAACGCTGAGGACGCCCTGGCTCGCCATGACACCGAGCCGCCGCTTCGGCCATTCAGCAGGAGCGTCAAGGACAAGGTGGTGGCGCTCGCAGGACAACTGCCGCAGATCTGGGCCGATCCGAAGACCAGCGACGCACACAGGAAAGCGCTGCTGCGCTGTCTCGTCGATAAGGTCGTTCTCGGACGGGGTGAGCACGGGACCGCCATAGTTCGGATCTTATGGCGTGGTGGCGAAATCAGTGAGCTGGTCGTCAAGCAGCCCGTCGCAAAGCTCGCGACCCTGGAACGCGGCGATGAGATGCGGCGCCGCGTCATCGAACTGGCGATAGCCGGAATGCCCGACGACGAGATTGCCCGGCACCTCACCACCGATGGTCATCGATCGGCCAAGTGCCCTGATCGGGTTCTGCCCATCACCGTCCAGCGCATTCGCTACCTGGAAGGGATCCCTGCACCAAAGCCGGCGTCGCGCTGGCACCATGCTTCAGGGACGATCGGCATCCAGGACCTCGGGCAACGTCTCGGCATTCCGACCAAATGGCTGTACGTTCAACTGCGCGGCGGCCGGATCCAGATCGATCGTCCGGCCAACGGCGCTTACCGCTTCCAGGATTGCGAAATGGTCATGCACGCTGTCCGCAGCTTGCGCGATCACCAGGTCGACAGCATCGATCTGAGGGCACGTCAGGCAAACTACATGGGGCATCCACATGGATGATCGACCAGATAGGCAAGCTGGGCGGTCGAGATGGAGATCGCCCCGTCGCTCGCCGACGGCCATACGAACCGACCCCGGTCGAGCCGCTTCATGAACAGGCAGCCGCCCTGGCCGTCATGCCAGACAATTTTGACCAGGTCCGACCGGCGGCCCCGAAAGACGAAGAGGTGACCGCAGAACGGGTCTCGCCCGAGAACCTCCTGCACCAGCAGCGACAGCCCGCCAATCCCCTTGCGCATGTCGGTGT
>NZ_JARPVX010000162.1:0-2900 GCF_033947565.1 Lichenihabitans sp. Uapishka_5 | reverse complement strand
CTGCCCACGATGGCACCGGCCGAGCTGCTGGCGTCGTTGAAGGTGGAGGTCGCGACCGAACAGCCCCCGAGCACCAGGGCCAGCCCGGCCATGCCCATAACCGCCGCTCCGCGCATCCGCCCGCCCCCGCCCGCCATCAGAAATCGTGTCGCTTTCTGCACCGGTTCTAAGGCAGAAGCAATGTGGCGCGCAGTCCGCCGAGCGGGCTGCGGTCGAGGCTCAGCGAACCGCCATAAACACCGGCCAGGTCGGCGACGATCGACAGCCCGAGGCCGGAACCGGGCTTCGACTCGTCGAGGCGCCGGCCGCGGCGCATCGCGAGCCGGCATTCGTCCGTCGTCATGCCGGGCCCGTCGTCCTCCACCACCACCGCGAGCCCGGCGGCGTCGCGCTCCGACGCGGGCCCGACCCGGATCGCGACAATGGCCTGCCCCCACTTGCCGGCATTGTCGACCAGGTTGCCGACCATCTCCTCGAGATCCTGCGACTCGCCGCGGAACCGTGCCGCGGGCACCACAGCGACGTCGAACCGCAGGACGCGGTCGCGGTAGATCTTCTCGAAGGTCCGCACCAGCCCGTCGATCACCGGCTTCGCCTCCGTCAGCGTGCCGATGACGCTGGAGCGGGCCGCCGCACGGGCGCGCCCGAGATGGTGGTCGACCTGGTTGCGCATGATGCCGGTCTGCTCGCGCACCTTGGCGGCCAGGGCCGCCGTGTCGGGATGCAGCGCCGCGACATCGGTCTCGTTGGTGATGACGCTGAGCGGCGTCTTCAGCGCATGGGCCAGATTGCCCGCATGGGTGCGGGCACGCTCGACGATCTCGCGATTGGCGGCGATCAACAGATTGAGTTCGCTCGCCAAGGGCGCGATGTCGCGCGGAAAGCTGCCGGCGATGCGCTCGCCCTCGCCGCGCCGGATCGCCGCAACGCCGTCCTGCAGCCGTCGCAGGGGCCGCAACCCGAACCGCACCTGCAGGGCCGTGCTGGCCACCAGCGCCACCGCGAGGGCCGAGAAGGTGAGCCCGAGCGCCGCCTTGAAGCGCGTGATGGCGCGTTCCATGTCGTCGGGTGCGGCCGCGACCTGCACCAGATAGCGGCCCTGGTCGCCCGCATCGATCAGCCGCTGCACCATGCGGAGCCGGCGATCGTCGGGCCCCATGACATAGGCTTTGCCGGCTCCCGCCTCGCCGGGGCCGTCGAGCTTCGGTAGGCGCTCGGTGAACAGCGAGGTGGAACCGCGGATGTCGGGCTCGGCCGTATCAAGGCGGCTGACCTGCCAATACCAGCCCGACAAGGGCAGCTCGAACAAAGGTTCGCCCAAGGCGCCCAGTTCGGTGCGCGGGCCATCGCCCGGCGCCGCGAGCTCGGCCACCAGGGCTCTCAGGTAAACGCCCAGGCGCCCGTCGAAATCCTCCTCGGAGGCATGACGGTTGATGGCCGACAGGATGAACCCGGCCGCCAGCAGGATCGCTGCCGACCACACGGCCGCCGACAAGAACAGGCGGGTCGCGATCGAGCGCCGGCCGAGCCAGCGGGTGAAGGAGGAGCGGCTCGCACGCGGGGCTGCGGCGAGGCGTTCGGGGTCGAGCGCTGGGTCCGCCGTCGCGGCCCCAGCGCCAAGCGGCCCCTTACGCTTCGGCGCGTCCGGCACGCTTCGCATCTCCCGGATCGGCCGCCGCCTCGATCAGGTAGCCGAGCCCCCGCATGGTCTGGATCACATCGACGCCGAGCTTCTTGCGCAGCCGGCCGACGAAAACCTCGATCGTGTTGGAATCCCGGTCGAAATCCTGGTCGTACAGGTGCTCCACCAGTTCGGAGCGCGACACCACGCGGCCGGTATGATGCATCAGATAGGACAACAACCGGTATTCGTGGCTGGTGAGCTTGATGGCGGTACCGTTCACGACGACGCGACCGGCGCGGGTGTCGAGCCGCACGGGGCCGGCGACGAGTTCCGAGCTGGCGTGGCCGGCGGCCCGGCGCAACAGCGCCCGGATGCGGGCCAGCACCTCCTCCATGTGGAACGGCTTGGCGACGTAATCGTCGGCGCCCGCATCGAAGCCGCGCACCTTGTCGGACCAGCGGTCGCGGGCCGTGAGGATCAGCACCGGCGTCAGCTTGCCGGCAGCCCGCAAGGCTTCCAGCACCGTGATGCCGTCCTGCTTGGGCAGGCCGATATCGAGCACGATGGCGTCATAGGGCTCGGTTTCGCCCAGGAAGCGGCCTTCCTCGCCGTCGAAGGCGCAGTCGACCACATAGCCGGCGCCCTCGAGCGCCGACGCCAACTGGCGGTTCAGGTCCCGCTCATCCTCGACCACCAGAAGCCGCACGCCCGGTCCTCCCGCTACTTGCCGGCGCGCGGCAGGGTCGCGACCACGCCGCTGCGCGCATCGATCAGCGCGTGGGACACACGGCCGTCGCGCTTCAGCACGGTCACATCATAAACGAAGATGTCGCCCCAAAGGCAAAGCTGAAGCCCGACGGCCTCGCCGCCCTGCCCGGCCGCCGCCTCGCCGAGGGCCCGGAAGGGCGCCACGAACTTCTGCACGATCAGCACCTCGCGCGCCTGGGCGGGCGACATGCAGCCGTGCACACGCTCGTTGGCGGCCCGGCCGGAACCGGACGACGCCAACATGATGGAGAAACCCGCCAGGGCGGCGGCGCGTAAGCCGAGCCTCATAGGATCGAGACTATCCTGTCCGACTGAATACGGGGTGAATGCCCGCTCATGCGACGGCGCGTCTTGCGTTTCGGCCGGCCATGCGGTTCTACCACCACGATGGCCGCGACGCCGGTGGCTGATTGAGGATTCAATGTCGCGCAAGCCGAACGCCCCCACCCCGCCCCAGCCTGAGCGTCCCGCCCGAAGGCCGCGCCCCGACGGCCGGCCGGCGCAACCC
>NZ_JARPVX010000161.1:0-2951 GCF_033947565.1 Lichenihabitans sp. Uapishka_5 | reverse complement strand
CGGCCGGCCCGCAGGGTGTGGCGCAGCAGGGCCGTGCCGGCCCCGAGCAGCAGCCCGGCGATGGTGGCCAGCGCCAACACCGCCACGGTCTTGGGCGAGGAGGGCGCGATCGGCACCCCGGCTGGCGCCACGAGGCGACCGATCGGGGCGTCGGACGTTTGTTCCTTGACGGTGTCGCGGGCCCGCAGGAAGCGGTCGTAAACGGCGCGCCGGGCGTCGACGTCGCGCTGCAGCTCGTCGAGCTTCACCCGGTCGCCGTTGGAACTGACCGTGGTGGATTTGAGGCTCTGCACTTCGCCCTCGAGCGCCACCACGCCGGCCTGCGCGGTCTGGTATTCGTTGGCGAGGCCCGCCTCGACCCGGGCGAGCTCCTCCTTGAGCAGCCGGCGGATGTCGCGCAACTGCTGGTCGGATTCGAGCAGCGCCGGATGGCGGCTGCCGAGGGTCTGGCGCAGCGTCGATTGTTGCCGGCTGATGTCGGCATATTGGCTCTTCAGCTTGTCGATGGCGGGCGACTTCAGGGCGTCCGGCAGCGTGTCGGCGCCGCGCCCCGAGGCGATGACGCGCTCCACCTGATCGTAGCGGGCGCGGGCCTCGGCCACCTTGGCGCGGGCCTGCACCAGCGCGGTCGCGGCCTCGGACAGGTTCTGCTCGTTCAGCATCTTGCCGTTGACGTCGATGATGCCGTGGTCACGCCGATACGCTTCGGCGCGGGTTTCGGCGCCCTGCAGGGCCGCCTGCATCTCGGTCACCTGGGACAACACCCAGTCGCTGTCGCGCGTCGCCGCATCGACCCGGGCCGCCTGCTGGTCCGCGATATAGGCATCGGCCACCGCATCGGCGAGCCGGGCCGCGGTGGCGGGATCGCGCGACGTCACGTCGATGTCGGCGATATAGGTGCGCTCCGAGCGCTTCACCGCCACATGGGTCGCGAGCGCCCCTGTGGCGCGCCGCACGGGGTCGTCGGGCTCCGTCGATTTGGCCCGGCCGAGACCGACGAGACCGAGGAGGCGCGCCTTCAGCCCGGGCGCCACGGGCGCGAATTCGGGGTCCTGGTCGAGGTGCTCGGTTTCGACGACGCGGCGCAGCACGGGTTCGGAGGCGATCAGGCGCACCTGGCTTTCCACCAGGATGGCGTCGGGCGAACTGTTGAGGGTCGCGACGGCGCTGTCGCCGACGGGACCGCGGTTGCGGGCATCGATCAGCAGGGAGGCCGAGCCCGTGTAGGACCGGGGCGCCACCGCCAGATAGGCGACCGCCAGGGCCACAACGCCGACCCAGATCAGCGCCACCGTGCGCCAGCCCGCCTGCAGGATTGCCAGGATGTCGGCGAGGTCGCCCTGGCGCCGGGACGGCGCTGCGCGCCGTCGCTCCACCCCGAAGCGGTCAAAGGCGGCGCTGCTTTGGCCGGTGGCGGTGCGCATCCTGTGGTGGGTCCCCCTGCGGGCCACGGCGGCGCTGAACATCCGCATCCGGCACGGCGCCCATGACGGGACGCCCCGCAGTTTTTAACGAACATGTCTTACGAAAGCTTAAGCGGTGCGGCGATCGAAGGCCGCCGCCATGGCGTGCCAGAGCGGCTTGCGGGCCCCGAGCGAATCGAAGGGCAACGGCCGCGGCAGGCGCGAGGCCGCGGGGTCGCGGGCGAGAGCCTCGTGGTCGTAGAAGCTGTGGTCGTCCTGGATTTCCCAGTTCACCACCATGCTGACGGCCGGCACCGCCAGGGCGGCGTCGAGGAAGGCGGTCGCCCGCGCCGCCACGGCGGCGTCGCGCTGCGCCACGTCGTCCGGAAAGCCGCCGTCATAAACGTCGAATTCGGTCAGGTGCAGGGCGACGCCGGTGTCGGCCAGTTCGTGCAGAAAGGCGGCGTAGCGGCCGTCGTCATAGGGCTTGTCGGGGCGCAGATGCGCCTGCAGCCCGATCGCGTCGAGTGGCACCCCCGCGTGCCGCAGCTCGGTGGCGAGCCGGGTGAGGCACGGGCGGATCTGCGCCCCCCAACCGGTCGCCAGCTCGCAATGGGCCTCGTTGATGCAGAGTTTGACGTTGGGGTCGATGGCGCGCACGCGCTTCAAGGCCCGCGGGATGTAGTCCGGCCCGAGCGCGTTGTACCAGGGGCCCTGGCGATAGCCGCCGGGATGGCCGTGGTCCGGCCAGAACGGCTCGTTGACCACATCCCAGGTGTGGATGCGGCCGGCATAGCGGCTCACCACCGTTTCGATGTGCTGCTCGAAGATGCGCTCGACCTCGCGGGCCGAGCAGCGCTTCAGCCAGTCGGGGTTGCTTTCGTTCCAGATCAACGTGTGGCCGCGCACCAGCAGGTTCTGGCGCCTCGCCCAGGCCACCAAGGTGTCGGCGCCCTCGAACCGGAACCCGTCCGGGGTGGGCCGCAGCCCCGCGAACTTCAGTTCCAGATCCGTCGTGACGATGCGGGCTTCGCGCTCGTAAAGCGCCCGGGTGACGGGGTCGCCCTGGCTTTCGAGGGTCACGGCAGCCCCATAGATCAGCCCGGCCCGTGCGGCGTGGTCGCGCAGGCCGGCATTCGCCGGCACCCCGGCCGCTGCCGCCATGCGGCCACTGCCGGCCACGGCCGCGAGGCCGCTCATCAATGCCCGGCGCGTCAGGCCTTCCATGGCGATGTTCCCGATGTGTCGGCCCATGATGCCCGAACGGCGCGCCGCCGCCACGCCGTTCCGCCGCGACGCTTAACGGGGCGCAAACCCCGTGGCGCGACTTGGCGGGCGTCACGGCGCGGCCGGGAGGTGACTTCGCGGGACCGCTCTGGCAAGGTCGTCCACCATGGTCCCGACATCGAGAAGGAAAGCCGGAGTGACACAACCGATGCATCTCGCCCGCCGGGTGGCGCTCGCCGCCGCGCTGCTGGCCAGCCTGGCCCCCCCGGCCATGGCGCAGACCGACGATGGCGTGCCGCCGCCTCCCGGGCGGCAGCAGGG
>NZ_JARPVX010000160.1:0-2991 GCF_033947565.1 Lichenihabitans sp. Uapishka_5 | reverse complement strand
CGTCGACCTCGATGTGCTGGCTCGCGACGAGGTCGCGACCTGGCGGGCCGGCGACACGCTGCTCCTGTCGGGCCGCATGCTCACCGGCCGCGACGCCGCCCACAAGCGCATGATGGAGATGATCGCGCGCGGCGAGCCCCTGCCGGTCGATCTGAAGGATCGCGCCCTGTATTACGTCGGCCCGGTCGATGCTGTGCGCGACGAAGTTGTGGGCCCCGCCGGCCCCACCACGGCCACCCGCATGGACCCGTTCACCGACACGGTGCTCGACGCCACCGGCCTGCTGGTGATGATCGGCAAGGCCGAGCGCGGCCCCGCCGCCATCGAGGCCATCCGCCGCCACGGCGCCGCTTACCTGATCGCCGTCGGCGGCGCCGCCTATCTGGTGTCCAAGGCCGTCCGCTCCGCCCGCGTGCTGGCCTTTGCCGACCTCGGCATGGAGGCGATCCACGAATTCGTGGTGGCCGACATGCCGGTCACGGTGGCGGTGGATGCCACGGGGGCGTCGGTGCACCAGACGGGGCCGTCGCTGTGGAAGAGGCCGGTGGTGCGGCGGGTGTTTGCAACGACACTGTCCTCGACTGTTCTTTGGCCGACGCACCCCTAACAATAATCCAACTCCACAGCGTCATCAGGTGCATGTCGACTTCGTGCTTGATTTCGGATTCTTAGCAGCTGTAGGCTCATACAAACATGAGGATTAGGCGTGTCGTTCGCACTCAGGAACCGGTAAGTTATGGTGGAGTGGACTGAGGCGGTTCTGTCTGCGGTAAGAAGGCAGGCGTCCAAGGACCCAGAAAAAAAGTTTACACGTCAAGCGTTGATTCAGGACGAACTTGGGAGGATTGTATCTGAAGTCGGATCTGTCGGAGTTACACCAGAACAGACTCTAAGTCGAGAATTGCAAGAGCTTGCTGAAGTCGGACAGATCCTATTTGTGGACCGACGTGGCACTTATCAGCTCATTGCTGATCTGTATGATACAGATAAAAGGGATTTTGCCGCGAGGTATTTTATCGATGGGTTTAGATCTCTAAGATCTTTTAGTATACGACTTGAGCGTGGATTAAACGTGCTTGTTGGTCCAAATGGTGCGGGGAAGACTAATTTTATCGATTTTCTCGCCTTCATCTCTTACGTACTATTGGATGGCGCATCGTCAGCGGTTTCCAGGTCAGGCGGCGTCTCGCGAGTTTTCAGCCAGGAAAATCTTAGGAAGTCGTCTCCTAAGGTTTCTGCTCGCTTCAGCGGATTAGGCGATGTTTCTAGTGCATACGCAGATCCTGAAGGCCGCCACTATTTTAAATTCGAATACTTTCTCGAGGTACGATTCAGTCGGTCTGAGTCGAGTATCTATATTTCCTCAGAGAGGATTCGCGTCTACTCACTGCATTCTAAGCAGGAGTCCACTGTATCAAATCGACTAGTTGGAACCATCAGCATTCAGCGCCGATCTTCGTCGGCTGAGATAGAGCCTAAAGTATATGTTAGCAGAAAGCTTTTTTCAACAGGATTTAGAAATCCCCTCCGATACGCTCGTCGGAGCCTCCCTCGCACAAGCTCTCCTCGACTAATTAGTCATAAATCCGAACCAGGCCTGATTAATTCTCCAGGTCCGAACGAGAGCTTGCTTATTCCTCGCGGACGGCCTGCGTTCGACGCGATAAGAGCAGCTGTGACTCGGGGAAGGGTTTTCAATATAGCTCCAGATAAGGCGCGTGAGCCAGATCAGCTCTCCGAGCAGCCTGTCATCCGATCCGATGGGTCTGGCTTATCAGCAACATTATATCACATGCAGCAAGTGAAGAGATCCCCACGCCCACAGTATGAGTATTACTTCAATCGATACGGAAAAGATACTTTAGACACTGTGATTGAGTGGACTAAGCTGGTACTGCCCGAACTTTCGGATCTTAGCGTCTCTGCTGATCCTCATTCGGGAAAGTATCTGGTCTTTGTCAGCGTGGGTGGGCCGGAACGCCCGCTCCGCCTTTCACTTCAAGCGCTAAGTGACGGTACAATCAAATGGTTAGCTTTTGTCTCAATGATAGTGGTGCAAGGTGGATCTTACTCAGTTGAAGAGCCCGAGAACTTCCTACATCCGAAAATGCAGCAATCTTTAGTCGACTTGATAAGAATGAACCTTGAAGAAAGAAATTCCTCTGAGTATTATATAATTTCAACTCACAGCGAGACTTTAATTAATCAAGTTACACCATCTGAACTAATCCTGTTTAGCTTTTCTGACGGCCTTACTAGCTGCAAGAGAGTTAGAAGACCGGAGCATATTGAGGCAGAGATTAATAGAACGCGCTTTGGGTTAGGCCACTACTACGCTTCCAATGCCGTTTCCTAGCATTCTGGCCTTCGTAGAAGGCCGCATGGAGCGGAACTTTCTCAACAATAATTTTCACTATGTTCATGTTGTGTCCGTTTCTAACGGCACAGGGTGGACGACGGATGCTTTAGCTGACCAGATTGTAACGCTTTATAGAGCACTGGATTTTCGAGGTGACGCTGTAGTAGTATGGGTTGACCGAGAGAGACGTTCCGAAAGCGCTTCACATATACATGGTGTGATTACGACAGCATTGATAACAGCCGGCGCAAGCCGGACGTCAACACATGTACTTGTTTCTGATAGAATGATTGAGAACATAATTCTGTCTGATGAGGCATTGATGAAAACTACTATAATCAATCCCAATTACACGTATAGTATGGAGGGCAGCGGAGGAAAGCACGTGCTTAAGAGTCTACTCAAAACTGCGGGGATTGAGTATAAGGAGACGACAGTAGGAGCCTCTCTCTTAAAAAAGGTGCGCTTACATCGTTGCGCTGTATCTAGTCCTGCCGTTGCGCGGTTCATGGTCAATATGAATATGCCTTGCTGGTGGTTGACGTCTCCAACTTAAAGACTGCATGCTATTCATGCCCGTAGCAGCTCCCATCACCTCCCGCGATACCCCCCAGCCCCCCATCCTATTGGCC
>NZ_JARPVX010000015.1:0-71861 GCF_033947565.1 Lichenihabitans sp. Uapishka_5 | reverse complement strand
GCCCCAGTCCGGCGCGCCGGCGCGTGGATCGGGCCGCAGCCGCGGCGCCAGCACGAGCAACAGCGGCGCGGCCAGCAGCGCCGTGGCGGCGCCGGTGGGGATCGCGGTCGCAAAGCGTGCGTTGATGACCTGCACAACGGTGTCGACGATCACCAGCATGGCGGCGCCCACCGCGGGCGCCACGACGAGCCGCACCCCGAGCCGCCGCGCTCCCGCAAGCCGCGCCACCAATGGCGCCGCGATCTCGACGAAGCCGATGCTGCCGACCGAAGCCGTCACCACGGCCGCAAGGCCGACCCCGACCACCAGCGTCAGCATGCGAAAGGGAGCGGCCGGCAACCCGAGCCCGCGCGCGCCGTCCTCACCGAAGCCCATCAGCCCAAGCGGCCGCACCAACAGGGCCGCCAGGGCGGCCAGACCGGCGAGGCGAGGCAGAAGTGTCCGCACCACGGACCAATCCTGCTGGCCGAGCGCGCCGGCGTTCCACAACACCACAGACGACAGGTATTCCTGGTTGAACAGCCTCAGCGCGTGGCCGAGGCTGCCGCAAAACAAGCCGATCGCCAGCCCGGCCAGGATCACGGCCGCCGGCGCGAACCGCCAGGGCGCCGCCACCGCCAAGGTGAGCACCACGGCCCCGAGCCCGCCGCCGAGCGCCGCCGTTTGCGGCCAAGCCCCGAGCGTCGCCGGCGCCGCCACCGTCACGACAACCAAGGCCAGCTGAGCGCCAGCCGACACACCCAGCGTGACCGGCGACGCGAGCGGATTGCCAAGCACATGCTGGAACAGCGCCCCGGCCAGGGCCAGCGCCCCACCCGCCAGGGCAGCCACGGCCAGGCGTGGGAGGGTGCTGAAATGAAACACCAGCGCGGCCGCGTCGCGGCCCGGTGCGAAGGCGGATGCGATCCAGCGCGCCGGCGCGAGCGCATGGCCGAGCTGCCAGGCGGCGCACAGCAGCGCCAAAACGCCGAGGCCGCCGGCCAGGAGCCAAGCCCCGGCCCTATCGGGTGCCGCAGGGACGCGCGTGGGAACCCGTACCGTCACGTGCGGGACCTGCGTTCAACAGGCGAAACCGCCTCACCGTCGTGCAGCGCAAGTGCATCGACCAGCTGCTCGGCAAAGCGCGTCGCGGCCGCGAGCTCGCCGAAGGTCCAGCATTGCGGCAGCCGGTAGGCGCGCCGTCCCGCCGCTGCAATCAGGCTTGCCAACAGGCTCGGCCCCGTGAGGGCAGCCTCGCTGGCCGGCGGCACCGGCGCCACGAGCAGCAAGTCGGCTGGCGGCAGGGATGCGAGGCTGGCAAGGTCGTCGGACCGGTGGCCCCACTGGCTGGTGGCACCCGGATAGGCCGAGCGTAGCCCGAGCGCCACGATGACGTCGCCGTAAAGGCTCCCAGCCCCGTAGTAGATCAGATGGCGATCATCGACGAACTGCACCGGCACCACGGGATGGCCCTGCAGCCCGCTGAGCCGCGATCGCGCAGCCGCGAACCGGCGGGCGCTCTCGGCGAGCCAGGTTTCGGCGGCGGCCTCGCGTCCGAGCCGGACACCCAGCCGGCTCACGTCGGCCCGCGCATTCAGGAGCGGCCGGCGGTTGTCGGCGAAAACCCGGCTCTCGAAGGTGGGCGCGATGCGTTCGAGCTGCGGCTGGAGGGCCGCATTGAGATCGCTGGTGAGGATCAGGTCGGGGCGGAGCAACAACAGCGTTTCGAGGTTCGGGGCGGTGCGAAACCCGAGTTCGGCCGTGCCGGGCGGCAAGGCCGGCTCGCCCACCCAGTCGGCATAAAGCCGGGTTTCCGTCACCCCCACCGGCGCGAGCCCCATGGCGATCAGCGTCGAGGCCCAGCCCCAATCGAGGCTGGCCAGGCGCCGGGGCGGCGCCTCGGCTTCGGCCCGACCCGCCCCGAGCCCCGCCGACATGGCGGCCGCCAGCAAAACGCGCCGCGAAAGCGATGTGGCGCCCCCCATCAGGCCGGCACCCCGATGCGATGACCCGTCACGGCGGCGTCGAAGACCCGCATGGGAAGGTCGTAGATGGCCTCGAGTGCATCCGCCCGCATGACGTCGTCGGGCGTGCCCTCGGCCACCACCATGCCGTTGCGCAGCGCCACGATCCGGTCGCAGAACCGGGCCGCCATGTTGATGTCGTGCAGCACCAGAACGATGCCGGTGTTGCGGCGGCGGGCGAGGCCGCGCAGCACCTCGAGCACCTCGATCTGGTGCTTGAGGTCGAGCGCCGCGATAGGCTCGTCGAGCAGGATGAAGCCGGTCTCCTGGGCGATCAGCATGGCGATCCAGACGCGCTGACGCTCGCCGCCCGACAGGCTGTCGATCAGGCGGTCGGCAAAGGCCTCGGTGCCCGACAACCGCAACGCGTCCGCGATGGCGCGCCGCCCGACCGGCCCGACGCGGCCGAGCGGCCCGTGCCAGGGATAGCGCCCGAAAGCCACAAGCTCGCGCCCGGTCAAGCCCGTCGATGCCGGCGTTTGCTGCGGCAGGTAGGCGAGCTGCCGGGCAAAGGGCCGCGGCCCCCAGGCGCCCGCCGGACGACCTCCGAGCCGGACGGTACCGCCCGTCGGCATGAGCTGGCGGGCCAGGCATTTCAACAGCGTGGTCTTGCCCGAGCCGTTGTGGCCGAGGATGCCGACCACCGCCCCGCGGCCGAAGCGAAGGCTGGTGGGCTGCAGGATGAGGCGCCCATCGAGCGTGACCGCGACGCTGTCGGCCGCAAGGTCCCCTGCCCCGGCGACCCGCGATCCTGGCTCGACGGTTTGAAACATCTGCTTCAGCATGGCCGATCGCCCATGCGGGCGACCCCGCGCCCGGCCTCTCGCAGGACGGCAGCGGGCGTAGCGGCACGGCATCCGATCGGCCGTTGCGTGCGTCCTGCGCCCCGCCGCGTCGCCCTACCCATACGCAATCGATCCCACCATACCCAGGACTCGAGACTGCCAACAGGCGCCCCAATCATTCCAGCAAGGGACTTAGGCAGATCGGAAATGAAGTCAACGTTATGTTCAGCAACGTTGCAATGCAGTCTCACGCCTCTACATTGGAGACACTCAAAACAGCACGTTTTATAACTATTCCATTTTGGAACTATTCGAAGCCAAGTCAGACAGTGGACGCCATTGCAGAACCTGCCAGCGACATGCCTCCCTGCACGGTCTCGCGTATCATTTCCAAGCGGATCAAATCCTCGTATGAACTGCACGCGACGGGCATAGGCCCCCTTCCCGCCTTCGTCCGGCGCCGTTGGCCCGGATGCCGCTTCCCACACCGGACGCCATGACCTCGCTGCAGCTCGCCCGCCGCTTCCTGACCTACTACCGCCCCCACAGGACGCTGTTCCTGGTGGATTTCTCCTGCGCGGTGGTGTCGGGCCTGCTGGAGCTCGGCTTCCCGCTGGCGGTGTCGAGCTTCGTCGATCGGCTGCTGCCCGGGCAGAACTGGCCGTTGATCCTGCTGGCCACGGTGGTGCTGCTGGGGATCTACGCCCTGAACACGGGACTGATGGCCATCGTGACCTATTGGGGCCACATGCTCGGCATCAACATCGAGACCGAGATGCGGCGGAAAGCCTTCGAGCATCTGCAAAAACTGTCGTTTCGCTTTTTCGACAGCCAGAAGACCGGCCTGCTCGTGGCCCGCATCACCAAGGACCTCGAGGAGATCGGCGAGGTGGCGCATCACGGGCCAGAAGACCTGCTGATCGCCGTGATGACCTTCCTGGGCGCCTTCGTGCTGATGCTCGACGTCAATTGGCGGCTGGCGCTGATCACGGCCGCCGTGGTGCCGTTCACGGCCTGGCTGACGAGCCGTTATGGCGGCCGCATGACGGCGAACTGGCAGGCGCTCTATGGGCGCGTCGGCGCCTTCAACGTGCGCATCGAAGAGAACGTCGGCGGCATTCGCGTGGTGCAGGCCTTTGCCAATGAGGAGCACGAACGGGCGCTTTTCGCGATCGACAACGCCAAATACCGCAGCACCAAACTCGAAGCCTATCGGGTGATGGCGGCCAGCACGTCGCTGTCTTATTTCAGCATGCGGGTGACGCAACTCACCGTGATGCTGGCCGGCACCTGGTTCGTGCTGCACGGCCAGCTCAGCAACGGCGCCTTTGTGGGGTTCCTGTTGCTGGTGGGCGTGTTCTTCCGGCCGATCGACAAGATCAACGCCGTGATCGAGACCTATCCGAAGGGGCTCGCCGGCTTCCGGCGCTATCAGGCGCTGCTCGACGAGGTGCCGGATATCGCCGACAAGCCCGGCGCCAAGCCGATCGGTCCCGTGCGGGGCGACATCCGCTTCGAGGGTGTCGGCTTCGGCTATGGGCGCGGCGCCCCCGTGCTGCGCACCGTCGACCTGTCGATCCGTGCCGGCGAAACGGTCGCGTTCGTCGGGCCGTCGGGCGCCGGCAAGACCACGCTGTTGTCGCTGCTGCCGCGCTTCTACGACCTTTCGAGCGGCCGCATCACAGTGGATGGCATCGACATCCGCGACATGACGCTCGCCTCCTTGCGCAGCCAGATCGGCATCGTGCAGCAGGATGTGTTCTTGTTCGGCGGCACCATCCGCGAGAACGTCGCCTATGGGCGACTTGGGGCGAGCGACGCCGATATCCTGACCGCCGTGCGACGCGCCCGGCTCGACGGCATGCTGGCCGACCTGCCGGACGGCCTCGAGACCGTGGTGGGCGAGCGCGGCGTCAGGCTGTCGGGCGGCCAGAAGCAGCGCCTCGCCATCGCCCGGGTGTTCCTGAAGGACCCGGCGCTGTTGATCCTCGACGAGGCGACCTCGGCGCTCGACACCGCGACCGAGCGCGACATCCAGCAATCCTTGAACGAACTCGCGGCCGGACGCACCACGCTGGTGATCGCACACCGGCTCGCCACCATCGAGGACGCCGACCGCACGATCGTGGTGGAGAATGGCGGCGTCAGCGAGCCCGGGCGCAGGAGCGGCAGCGCCGCGGCCGAATAGGCCGCGCCCGCAACCCCGGCGCTGCTTCGCGGGTTTCGGCCATGCGGCTCTGCCATGCCGCACCGATGGAGTGCTTGCCATGACCGAAACGCCGCGCATCCCTTATTGGCACGTGTATGTCGACCAGGACGGCACCAGCCGGCAGGCGCGCTTCGATATCCGTGATTTCGAGCTGAAGGGCGTCAGCCCGGGCGTGACGCCGCAATGGAACGACAAGATGGCGCCGAGCCAGGCCGGCGTCACCTTCACGGTGCTGCCGGTCGGCTGGGTCGGCGACTGGCACGAGAACCCGAAGCCGCAATGGATCACCATCCTGACCGGGCGCTGGTTCGTCGAGACCATGGACGGCACCCGGGTCGAGATGGGCCCGGGCGAGGTGATGATGGGCGAGGACCAGGGCACGCGGGACAAGAAGGGGCATCGCTCCGGCACGGTCGGGGCCGAGCCCTGCAGCATGATCGTCACCGGGCTCGACGCGACGCCCACGGTCAACCAACCCGGCCACTACCGCTGAGCCATGGCGTTCAGGCGAGTTGCGACGTCGGCGCTTCGGCTTCCTGCGGTGCGGCTTCGCGGCGCGAACGTTGCGACAGGACGCGGGCGAAAGCCAGCAGCTCGCCGATCGACAACACGATATGCTCGCTGCCGCCGTCCTGCCGCAGCGCCGCCAAGACGGCGCTGTCGCGGTCGCTGTGCCACAGGCCGACCACCACGGTGGCGTCCGGCATGGCCTTCTGCATGCGACGGATGAAGTAGCGGATCGCCGACACGCTGTTGCCGGCCTGCAGCACCGACAAGCAGCACAGCCGGGCGTGGCGGAGGTTGGCGGCGCCGGCGCCACCCAGCACCCCGTTGGCCGCGACCTCGGCGCCAAACCCCGCACCTTGCAAGGCCTGCACCGCCATGGCGGCCGCGAGGTCGTCGAGCTGTCCCCGCCCCGGCACGCAAAGAATGGTGCCGGGCTCCCGCCAGGCGGCGGCAAGCTCCTGGCCCGCCCCGGTGGTCTGGTTCGGCGTCAAGCGTTCCAGCAAACCCTCGATCTGGGTGTGGATGTCTTCCAGCCGCTCGAAGGCGAGCGCATCGCGGGACAGGTCGCCCTGCGCCAGCGCCAAGCCCGGCAGCGCCACCTCGTCGAAATAATCGGTGAGCGACGTGTCCTCGATGCGCCGCCGCGCCTGGGGTGCAAGCCCCGCCGCCTGCCCTTCGAGCGCACGCTGGTAGAAGGTTTCCGACGGCTCGAGCGGCGGCGCATCGCCGAGCAGCACGTTGAGGAACTCGAGCGCCCGCACGTGACGGCCGATGACCACCAGGCAAACGGTGATCGGCGTCGCGATCAACAATCCGATGGGGCCCCACAGCAGCGTCCAGAACGCCGTGGCGACGATCACGGCCAAGGGCGACAGCCCCGTCGAATGGCCATAGATGAAGGGTTCGATCACCTGCCCCATCACTACCTCCGACAGGAGGAACAGCCCCAGCACCATCAGGGCCAGCGACCAGCCCGGCTCGACCGCAACCGCCAGCAGCAGCGGCGGCGCCAGCGCGATGAAGACGCCGAGATAAGGCACGAAGCGCATCAAGGCCGCCAGAATGCCCCACAGGAGCGGGTTCGGCAGGCCGATACACCAGAGCGCCGCCGCGATAAGGGCGCCGAACCCGGTGTTCATGCCGAGCTGGAACACGAAATACCGCGACAACCGTTTGGCGGCGTCGTTCATGGCCATGATGGTGCGGTGAAGGTCATGCCGCCCGACGAGGCGCACCAGCCGGTCGCGCAGGTCCTCGCTCGATAACAGCACGAAGATCGTGAAGACCAGCACGACGCCGAGGCTCTCCAACGGCCCCAGCAACGGCTGCGCCACCGTGCGGGCCACCGCGAGGCCCGACAGCTCGCCGAGTCCGAACGGCAAACTGGACCCGTGCCGCGCGTGATCCTCGACCTGCTTGGGATCGGCGGCGGTGCCCTGCACCATGCGCTGCACGAAGCCATAACGCTCACCGAGGGCGCGCCACTTGCCGAGAATAGTGGCCTCGTAGGACGGCAGGTTGCCGGCCAGCACGGCGGCTTGCCGACCCACGACCGTGCCAAGCCCTCCGATGATGCCGAAGGTGAGCACCACCACCACGAGCACCGCCACCACGCGGGGGAGGTAGAGCCGTTGCAGGAAGCGGCAGGCCGGCGCCAGCACGAAGGCCAGCAACGCCGCCAGCATCAAGGGCACCACCAGCTCGCGGCCGTAATACAGGCCCGTTACCAGAATGGCGCCGCCGACCAGAACCGGCAGCACGCTTCGCCGAGGCTCCGGCATGGCGGCGTTGTCGGAAACCGAATCCAAGTCCATATCCCTTATTCTCGGCCATCCGGGGCCAGGCCCGTGCGGGCCCGCCCCCCGGGTTCTTGCCGCGACGACTGCTGAGACCTTTGCATCGGGGCCGATCGTGACCAAGCTTCTTCTCGTCGAAGACCACGACGAATTGTCTGAATTCTTGTCGCGGCGCCTGCGCCGACGCGGCTTCGAGGTGGTGATCGCCGCCGATGGGGCCGCCGCCTTGGCGCGGGCCGAAACCGAGCAGCCCGACCTGATGCTGCTCGACATGAATCTGCCGCTGGTAGATGGCTGGACGGTCGCCCGCACGCTGCGCGAACAATCGAACGGCATGCCGATCATCGCCCTGACGGCCCATGCGATGAGCGGCGATCGCGCCAAGGCGCTGGCGGCGGGCTGCGACGAGCATCACGCCAAGCCGGTCGATTTCGACCTGCTGCTGACCCAAATCGACGAGGCCCTGCTGCGGCGCGAGGAAATGGAGCACTAAATCCGCAGGACGGTCATCGCCCGTCGGTCAGGGCCCTGTTGATCGGGCGCCACCGCCCCTGGTTTGGCTGGGCGGGCGATGGCGAAGCCCCATATGCCCGTCGCATAGTGCCCTGCGGTCCCTCTCGCCCGGAGTTCCACGTGCCCCAATCTAAGACCCGGCCTGCCGTTGTGGCGTTGCTGGCCGGCGGTGCCGCCCTGCTTCTGGCCCAAGCCACCAGGCGAGCCCGTCTCGAGCGCGCCCCGGCCCTGCAAGGCCCGGGGCGGCTGCGGGTCGTCGTGGTGGGGGCGGGCTTCGGCGGTCTGCCGGTGGCCGAAAGCCTCGCGAACGCGCCCGGTATCGCGTTGACGGTCATCGACGCCCGGAACCACCACCTGTTTCAGCCGCTGCTCTACCAGGTCGCGACCGCAGCCTTGTCACCGGCCGATATCGCAGCGCCGGTGCGCGAAATCCTGCCAGCGGCCGAGGACGTGACGGTGTTGATGGCCGAGGTGACGGGGGTCGATACGGCGCAGCGCCAGGTCCACTGCCATGACGGGCGGCACGTGCCCTACGACCGCCTGGTGATCGCAAGCGGTTCGCAGCCGAGCTACTTCGGCCATCCCGAATGGGCCGAAGCGGCACCGAGCCTGAAATCCCTGGAAGACGCGATCCGCCTGCGTGACCGCGGCATCGCGGCGTTGGAGAGGGCAGCCCGGGCGCCCGACGCCGCCACCCGACGACGCCACCTCACCTTCGTGTTGATCGGCGGCGGCCCGACCGGCGTCGAAATGGCCGGCGCTATCGGGGATTTCGTCAGCGACCGTCTCGACCACGTCTATGGAATGGCGTCCCATCAGGCGCGCGTGATCCTGGTGGAGGCGGGACCGCGCATCCTGTCGGCCTTCGATCCCGCGCTGTCGGCCCAGGCGGCGCGCGACCTGGCGGCGCTCGGGGTCGAAGTCCGCACCGGCACGAGCGTCACCGCGATCGCGCCCGGACGCGTCACGATCGGTCACGAGAGCATCGACAGCGAAACCGTGATCTGGACCGCCGGCACCACCGCGACACCGGTGGCGCAATGGCTCGGCGTCAAGCCAGGCCATGGCGGCCGGGTGGCGGTCGGGGCCGACCTCACCCTTCCGGGACATCCCGACGTGTTTGTGATCGGCGATGTTGCCCTGGCGCACGACGGCAAGGGTGCGCCCTTGCCGGCCCTGGCGCCGGTGGCCAAGCAGCAGGGCCATTACGTCGCGGGTCGTATTCTCGGGACGGTTGCCGAGGCGCCGTTCCGCTACACGGATTACGGCACGTTGGCGACGATCGGGCGTGACAAGGCCATTGCGGAAATCGGCCCGATCAAGCTCACCGGTCGGCCGGCCTGGCTGATGTGGGCCTTTGCCCATATCCTGTTCCTGATCTCGTTTCGCAGCCGCGCCATCGTCAGCCTCGAATGGTTCTTCGCCTATGCGACGCACGCCCGAAGCGCGGGCCTGCTGATCGGCGACCTGCCAGACACCGCCCCGGCCTCGCCCCACCCCACGAGCCTCTGAGGCCGGCGTTGTCCCCGATTCCGCTTGCCATCCTTGCGTTTTTCCCTTGCGGGAGCGCGCGCGCCGGCTAATCTCCCTTCCAATGGTGCCAAAGAGCGCCGCCGAGGGAGAGACACGATGAAGACCAGCCTGCTCGCTACGATTCTGCCCGTAATGGCCGCCTTGGGTGGCGTCATGGCCTCGAACGGCCCGGCCATGGCGGCCGATGCGACCGTCCCGGTCATAGTCAAGGACACCACCTCGAACTATTGGCAGATCGTTCTGGCCGGCGCCCGCAAGGCCGGCAAGGACCTCGGCGTCAAGGTTCCGGAACTCGGCGCCCAGTCGGAATCCGACATCAACGGGCAGATCTCCATCCTCGAGAACGCGGTCGCCGACAAGCCGGCCGCCATTGTGATCTCGCCCACCCAGTTCGCCGCCCTGGGCAAGCCGATCGACGAGGCCGCCAAGTCGGTCAAGATCATCGGCATCGATTCGGGCGCAGACTCGAAGGCCTTCACCTCCTTCCTGACCACCGACAACGTGCAGGGCGGCCGCGTCGCGGCCGACGCGCTGGCCGAAGGCGTCAAGGCCAAGACCGGCAAGGCGGAAGGCAATGTGGCTTTGATCAACTCGCTCCCCGGGGTTGGTTCGCTCGACCAGCGGGTGCAGGGTTTTAAGGAAGAACTGAAGAAGTATCCCGGGCTGAAGCTGACGCAGGACAAGGTCGCGGACGGGCAGGCCACCACGGGCCTCAACATCATGACCGACCTGATCACCGCCGACCCGACCCTCGTCGGGGTCTTCGCCAACAATCTCATCATGGGCCAGGGCGCCGGTCAGGCGGTGGCCGAGAACAAGCTGGGCGATAAGATGACGCTCGTCGCTTTCGACAGCGACCCGAAGCTCGTCGGCTTCCTGCAGGACGGCACCATCTACGCCTTGATCGTGCAGGACCCGTTCCGCATGGGCTACGACGGCGTCAAGACCGCGCTCGCGGCCTCGAAGGGCGAGAAGGTTCCGGTAACGGTCGACACGGGCGTCAGCGCCATCACCAAGGCCAACATGACAGGCGTCCGTAGCCAGGAGCTGCTGAACCCGAAGCTCGACTGACGCATCGGGGCGCGGGCCGGCTGCGCGACGGCGCCTCGCCCGCCCCCCCTTGGATCAAGGAGGCCCGATGTTGATCGATACACTCCCAGGGGCCACTGCCGCGCCGCCCGGCTCCACGGTGCCGATTCTGTCCTTGCAGAAGCTCGATAAGCGCTTTGGCGCCACCCATGCGCTGAAGGGCGTCGACATCGACTTCCAGCCGGGTGAGATCCACGCCATCGTGGGCGAAAACGGCGCCGGCAAATCGACGCTTATCAAGACTTTGACGGGTGTACATCAGCGCAGTTCCGGCGAGATTCTGTGGGAAGGCCGGTCGGTGGCGCTGGCATCGCCCCACGAGGCGATCGGTCTCGGCATCAACGCCGTGCACCAGGAGGTTGTGCTCTGCCCACACCTCAGCGTCGCCGCCAATTTGTTTCTCGGTGACGAGAAGACGCGCTTCGGCCTGTTGCGCCACCGCGACATGGTGGCGGCAGCGCAGAAGATCCTGGACGACATCGGCTTCGCGCTGCCGGCCCGCGCCACGCTGTCGAGCCTGACGATCGGCCAGCAGCAGCTCGTCGCCACGGCCCGCGCGGCCACGCGCGGCACCCGGTTTTTGATCTTCGACGAGCCGACCGGCTACCTGACCCGTCAGGAAGCGGCGCAATTGTTCGCGCTGATCCGACGCCTCAAGCAGGGGGGCGTGACGATCGTCTATATCAGCCACCGCCTCGAAGAGGTGTTCGAGCTGGCCGACCGTGTGTCGATCCTGCGCGACGGCGCGCTCGTATCGACCGGCATCGTGGCCGAAACCAACGAGGCGGCCCTGATCCGCGGCATGATCAACCGCTCGGTCGATCAGGTCCATTATAAGGAGCAGGTCCCGTTTGGCGCCGAGATCCTGCGCACCGAGGCCCTATCGGGTCCGGGCTTCGACGACGTGTCGATGTCGGTGCGGGCCGGCGAAGTGATCGGGCTCTACGGGCTCATCGGCGCCGGTCGCAGCGAGTTCGTGCAAACCGTCTTCGGCCGCTTCGCCAAGACGGGCGGACAGGTGTTCTGGAACGGCCAACCCGTTGCAATTCGCAACGAGGCCGACGCCATTCGTCGCGGCATCGCCCTGGTGCCGGAAAGCCGGCGCGACCAGGGGCTCTGCCTCAACCTCGGCGTCGGGCTGAACGTCAATCTTTCGATCTTCGACCGGCTGACGCGCGGGCCGGTGCTCGACGGCCGCGCCGAGAAGACGGCCGCCGATCGGCAGATCCGCGACATGCAGGTCAAGGCCGCCTCGCGGGACGCGCCGGCCTCGTCGCTGTCGGGTGGCAACCAACAAAAGGTGGTGGTCGGCAAATGGCTGAACCACGGCGCCAAGCTGTTCATCTTTGACGAGCCGACCGTCGGGGTCGACGTCGGCACCAAGGTCGAGATCTACAAGATCTTCGCCAGGCTGCTGAAGAACGGCGCAGGCATCATCCTGATCTCGTCCTACCTGCCGGAGGTCTACGACCTTTGCGACACCCTGCACGTGTTCCGTCGCGGTCGCCTCGTGGCCAGCCACATCGGCCATAAGGCCGGGCAGGAATCCATCCTTACCGAAGCCATCGGGGTCTGACCCGCCACCCGTCCGAGTGCCGCCATGACCGTCCAGACCAACGACCCGCTCGCCACCGCGGCGCCCCCCACCACCGCCCCGCGCGGCTCCCGCATGGGCCTCGTCCTCAGCCTGACCTTGCTGGGGCTGCTGCTGCTGCTGTGGATCGGCCTGTCATTGTCGACCCAGACCTTCTTGACCGAGCGCAACTTCGCCAACCTGATGCGCCAGGGCTCGATGGTGGCCATCATCGCCGTCGGCCAGACCTTTGTCATCATCACGGCCGGCATCGATCTGTCGGTCGGCGCCGTGGTGGGTTTTGCCAGCGTCATCGCGGCCCTGCTGATGACGCATGGCTTCGGCATTGCCACGGCCGTCGCCCTGACGATCATGATGGGCGTCGCCATCGGGGCCTTCCACGGTTTCGGCATCGTGCAGCTCGGCCTGCCGCCCTTCATCATGACGCTCGCCACCTTGACGGCACTGCGCGGCATCGGGCTGCTGATCACCAATGGGCAGACCATCTCGGGAATGCCGAAGAGTTTTACGGATTTCTCGCTGGACAGCTATCTGGGCATCCCGTCCTTGTTCTGGATGGTGATCGGGGTGGCGGTGCCGGCCTACGTTCTGCTGCAGCACACACGCTGGGGGCGCTACCTTTACGCCATCGGCTCCAACGCCGAAGCGGCGCGGCTGACGGGCGTCAACGTTAAAGCGATGATCTACCTCGCCTATATGATCTCGGCCGGGCTCGCAGCCTTTGTGGGCGTATTGCTGGCCGCCCGCATCGGCATCGGCAACGCAACCCAGGGCGAAGGCTGGGAACTGCAGGCCATCGCTTCCTCGGTGATCGGCGGCACCAGCCTGTTCGGCGCCGTCGGATCGGTGCAGGGCCCCCTGCTCGGCTCCTTCATCCTGACCACCATCAACAACGGCGCCAACCTGCTCAGTATCAACCCGTTCTGGCAGCGCATCATCACCGGCGCGCTGATCATCGTGATCGTCTACTCTGATCAACTGCGTCGCAAGCGCCGCTGAGCAGGAACGGCAAAACTTGCGGCCCCGCACCATTGCGGTCAGCCAGCAGATCCGCTACCTTGTCCCTAGGCACCCGTAGCTCAGCTGGATAGAGCGCTGCCCTCCGAAGGCAGAGGTCACACGTTCGAATCGTGTCGGGTGCGCCATTCCCGGTCTAAACTGGGCACCACAGGCCCAAAAAAATCCGGCTTTCCGGTGACGCCCTTCAGAAGAGCGTCGTTTTGGCCGCTGATCGTGATCTCACGTCGACCGACGACCACCTCGTCGACGAACAAACGTAGCCACTGTCGACGAAACGACGGGTCGGCATGGCGAAGCCGCTGACGCACTTGCGCCGAGAAGGTCGCGATCCGCTCGTCGGAGATTGGAACCGGACCGGTGCGTAGACGGTCCTGCAACGCCGGAATGGTTGCGGATAGCTCGGCACGCTGACGGTTCAGCAAGGAGATCTGCTCCCGAGTGAGCGGGTCGTCGATGCGAATCAGATCGGGCGCATTTGCGATGGCAGCAAGCATGTTGCGCAACCCATTCTCGGCCTTCTTCAAC
Source organism: Lichenihabitans sp. Uapishka_5 (assembly GCF_033947565.1). Taxonomy (NCBI): domain Bacteria; kingdom Pseudomonadati; phylum Pseudomonadota; class Alphaproteobacteria; order Hyphomicrobiales; family Lichenihabitantaceae; genus Lichenihabitans; species Lichenihabitans sp. Uapishka_5. Next base: position 58,287 of record NZ_JARPVX010000015.1, on the reverse strand, counting down.
GCATCGCGCTGACGCTGCAATTCGGTCTCGGTCGCCTGCCGATCCGAGTCTCGCCGCTCGAGCAGCTTGGCCAGCACAGTTTTCATCCGCGCTGGTGCCAGAACTCGCCGCTCCACCTCCCCCAACACCAGTTCGTCGATCTCCTCCATGCGAAGTTGCGGGGCCGTGCAGGCGTAGACGGACTTCGTGGCCCGGTTCGCGCAGACAAGGTAGCGGTACTGGCCACTCTTGCCGGTGCGCAGCATCATCCCGGCCCGCTCACCGTCCGGGCTCGTGCAGCAGTCACACTTGGCCAAGCCGGTCAGCAGCGTCGGGCCATTGACGGCTCGCGGCGCCGTCCGGGTAGGCCTCCGGCTTTCCAATCGCCGCTGCACAGTGGCGAACATCTCGGGCGTCACGATCGGCGGCACCGGAACCTTGACCCATTCTTCCGGTGGTCGCGGCAGCTTGGTGCGGCTGTCGCGGCAGTTGAAGTAAGCTGTGCCCTTATAGGTTTCCGACTTGAGGATGTTCTCGATGGCGGCCGTGTAGTACGGCTTTCCACGCATCTTGAACCCGCGCGTGTTGAGGAAGGTGCAGATCGCCTTGATGCCCAATGGGCCCGACGTCGCGTGGCCTTCCAAGCACAACTTGTAGACGAGGCGCACAACAGCGGCTTCCTCCTCGACAATAAAGAGCTTCTTCTTCTCCTTTTTGCGGAGCACCACGACGGTGCGGGTCTCGTACCCGTAGGGCTGACGCGCCCCGTTCCAGTACCCGGCCTCCGCGTTCGCGATCATCATGTCGCGCACAGTCGCCGCATTCACGTCAGAGGCATGGCCGTCGAAGGCGGCGAAGATCGTCTCGATCAGTTCTCCCGTGGCACCCTCCGGCACATCCTGCGTAGCCGAGATCAGCCGAACACCGGCATTTTTCAACAGCGTGCGGTACTGAAGGTAAGAGGCGACGTTCCTGAAATAGCGGCTGAAGTTATAGACGATGACAACATCGACCGCATTGGCGCGATCGAGTGCGAAGGCGATCATCCGCTGGAACACGGGACGCTTGTCGGTCCGACCAGAAGCACCCTGCTCGACAAACATTTCGATGATGTCGCCGTCCTTCAGCTCCGCGCCAGCCCGGATCTTGCGGTCCTGTTCGTCGAGGGAGAGTTCGTGGGCAGCCTGCCTGCCCGTACTGACTCGGCAGTACCCGATCGCGCGCAAGCGCCGCGCCGGCGCGGCATGTCCATTCTGTTTCGACGCCACATCCTACCCTTTCGCACCGATCAGCATGGGTGAGATCACAGCCGCGAACTCACCCATGCTCGGGATTGGGTGTGGCGAGGAGATCGCCGCACCAGTGAAGCAGGAGATCGATCTCGTGATCCGAGATGCCGAGCTCCTCAGGAAGGGCGACGACCACAGCTTCGACACTGCCGATGGGCTTGTCGAGCAACCTGACCGTCCGAACCCGTCCTGGTGCGCCGGCTACCGCGCGGGGTTTGGCGCCGCGTCGACCAAGCTTTCGCGAGGCCGGCAGGGCACCGGAGGGAGACTGCGAGATTGAACACGACCCAGCCCACGTCAGCCGGCGATCTACGCTGTTGGGGCTGAACGCCGGCCGACGTGGCCAGATACCTCACCTTCCCCAGGCGGCTGCCCCGTTCCGGATCGAGCCGATTCGTTGCAGCAGGCAAAACTGTCGGATCCCGACGATTGCGCCGTCAAGTCGTTGCTTGCTCCATCCACAGGTCGAACGTGAGCTCGTGGGAGTGTGAGGCCCAACCTCAACAGTCTTCAAGCGCGCCTCCGCACCCTCGACGCGCTGAAAAGGCTGACCGAGCAAAATGCGCCAAAAGCAGCAGTTGGCTCGGCGCCTAGTAGCGGACGTTCAGCCGCAAGAGGCCGCCCAACCGATAACGACCCCTAGTCGCCGCTTGGAACGCCTGCTTCTCGGCAGTCCTCTAGGGTTGGCAGTCGAGTAGCCGGGTCGACCCATTGCTGATGTCCAGAACGTTCGCTTCACTGCCCGATTGTTGGCGCCGAATGGGACAGGAAAGGGCTACGTCGTGGCTGTCCTCTATAAGCGATACCGCTCTCGAGCGGCTATTTCTTCGAAGCCTTGCGGGCGTAAACTTCTTTCACCAGTGCCTCCATCTCTTCCTCAGGAGGGAGGTTGGCATAAAAGCCGTCCACGAAGTTGCGCATCGAATTCATAATCGAGTCGTGCCGTTGAGCTGATATCCGCTCTTTCAGCTTCTCTGCAGTTTCCTCAGCCGTGTCGCACGCTAGCACAGATGCAGTACGAACGTTGATCTCCGCTATATCGATCATCCGATTTACCATTTCGCTTGTGATAACGTCGGACGGCCGCATGAAGACCCCATCAACGAAATCGCAGTAAAGTGATGCGTTACGTTTCTGAAAAATCATGGGACCCACGCTTACGCCGACGAATGCTTTGAAAAGAACTTTGTCGAGACTGATAGAATCTTGGCCTTCTTCAACAGCGCTCTCTATTATCGGAACGGCATTCGCTAAGCCCATAAACTGGCTGGCCTTGGAATCATGAGATCTAAACCGCTTGGCCGTCGATTTCCAATCAACAGGGCGCCCAATAATGGTTGCGTGGCGGCGCCAAGCAGAATGGAAAGCTTGCCATTTTCCTCACAAGCCATGTAGGCCGCAGCATAAGCCCGGGCCAGCTTGTTGTTGGCGCGAAGAATTTTTGCGTCGTCCAACAGTTCAAGCGCATTGTCTTTGACGGCAACAATACCCTGGCAAATTCTTATAAGATTAAGGTCCTTCATCGATCTTTTTGCCAGCTTTTTCATTGAAGTTTGTCGCATGAGGCAGCGATTATCTCAGAAACCTAGCACACCGACGCGTCGACCTTTAGACCCTGCAGCCTTTGGCGACGTCAGCCAACCGGCTGCGAGTCTCATGACCGCCATCGCAGCCGCTGAGATGAGGATTCCGCCTTCCTCGCAGTATGAGAGACAGCGCCCCGGATCGCCGTGGTGCTGACGGCCGTTATTGGTGGCGTCTTGCTCAACGCACGCTTGCACAAAACGTCAAGCCAGCCGATATCGAGTTCCCTTCCTGTCGTTGATCAATTCCGGAGCGGCGGCACGTTTGATCCGGATGCGCGCGGTGACGTTCAATGGAAATCTGCGGTGATAGTTTAGATGATATCCTGATCGAATTGTATCAATCTTTGTTGGGATCAGGCCGTCCGAACACCGGCTCTCGCGGTTCTACGTATGAAGTCCTGGGGACCGCGATCCGGCTTCGAAGGCCTCGGGCGCGCCTCAGCCGCTCTGAGAACCGGGGCAAGCCTTTCAGCGCGCTCGCTGAGTTTCTTTGGTATCTCTCCGGCTCGGGCGATCTAGAGTTCATCCGGCCCTACATCCCGGACTATGTGAAGGAGGCGATCGACGGCAGGATCCCGGGCGCCTATGGCCCTCGCATCTTCTCCATGCGATCTGGCATCGACCAGCTGGACCACGTCACGAAGCTCCTTGACTGGAAACCGACCTCGAAGCGTGCCGTCATACAGCTTTTCAATGCGGAGGATATCGCCCTCGACTACGCTGCCGCACGGGGCGAGGGCTTCGTCTACCGCGAGGTGCCCTGCACCGTCAGCCTGCAGTTCCACCTGCGCGAAGGGTTGCTGCACCTGTCCGTCAACATGCGGTCCAACGACGCCTACAAGGGGCTCCCGCACGACGTGTTCTGCTTCACGATGATCCAGGAGATGATGGCGAGGCGCTTGGGCGCAGAACCGGGTGAGTACCTCCACTACGCGGGCAGCATGCACATCTACGAACCAGACCTCGACGAGATCCGCGGCTATGTCACGGAAGGCCACCAGAAGATCGTCGAAATGCCGCCGATGCCCCCTGGCGATCCGTTCGGGCTCGCCGAGACCCTGCTCGAGGCGGAGGGCAGGATCCGTGCTGGAGAGCTCTGCTCGGCAGCCGAAATGGCACTTTCCCCCTACTGGGCCGATTTTCTCCGGCTCCTGCAGGCCTTCTGGGCGTCCGGAGACGAGGCCAAGCTCGATGCGCTTAGGGCGGACATCGCGCCGGCCTTTCGGATTTTTGTCGACAGCCGTCGCGACAAGCCGAGGCGCCAACCCGCGCCGCGCCAGACGCAATTCATCAGGGGGGGCGTGCTCTGATGTGGCCAAGCTGGGTCCCTGAACACAAGCGTCTGACCCATGCCCTCCGAACGCATGCGGGCCCACTCCCGGGGCTGGCCGACCCCCGCGCCCTCGACGTCCTGGCATGGCAGTTCGTGGCGAGCCTGCGGCGCGAGAGCTATTACAGGCAGGTGCAGGCAAAGTCCGTGTCGGCGGAGCGGGCCGACCCGAACGACCCGAGCTTCAACGCCGAACGGGCGGTCGCATACCACGTCGGTCAAGGTGACGCGGACGAGGCGGGATGGCTCATCTTTCTCATGACATATTTCGCGCGGCCTCCCGACAGTGGCTGGCGACGCTTGCAAGACGTGTACGGCCGCCTTGGCAAGGGCCGTTGGGATTGGGTCACGGTGAGCGCGGATCCCGGGGCGTTCGAGGCGTGGCTCGCCGAGAACTGGATGTCGGTCGGCGGTAAGTTCGGGAACCACAGAAAGTACGAGAGCCTCAGACCCGACTCGAACCGGCCGATGGCCGCGGTCGTAGCCGCCTATGTTCGCTGGATCGGACCGGGCGGCCACGCCCGCTTCTACGCCGACGCAGTCAGGCGCACGGGCAATGATCCCCACACCATCTTCGATGCCTTCTATTTCGACCTCCGCCTCCCGACCTTCGGCAGGCTCGCGAAATTCGATTACCTGTCCTTGATCGGCCGGTACGGCATCGCCCCGATCGCGGCGGGCTCCGCCTACCTAAAAGGAGCCACCGGCCCAGCGAACGGCGCCCGCCTCCTCCTCGACGGCCGACGAGACGGCCCTTCGTCGATCGAGCGGCTGCAGGCGGACCTCGACGCGCTGGACGGAGACATCGGCGTTGGGATGGCGGTGATGGAGGACGCGCTCTGCAACTGGCAGAAGAGCCCGACGAGGTTCGTGCACTTCAAGGGCTAATCCAGGGCCGGGTCGATCTCATCCCAGGTCCAGGTCCGTCGGAGCTTGTTGAGCCAGTTGCGCTGGATCAGACCCCTGTGCTGCATCTGGCCCACCGTGAGCCCCGGGGCTATCCGCAGCTTGAGGCTGAACCGGATGACCGAAGCGTAGTCTGGATGGAGGCTCGCGAGTTCCTGTTGCAGGTCCTGCGGGATGATGTGGTCGGCGGCGAACGCATTCGCCTCATTTTCGGGCTCGTCGTCGCTCGCGCCCTCCTCGTCGATGAACGTGCGCCCCCCGTGGAGGAGCAGATGGCCGATCTCGTGGAGCAGCGTGAACCAGAAATGGTCGTCCGAGCGGTGCCTGAAGCTTGCCAGGACCATCGCCTTGGTCGGGGACAACATCCGCGCCGCGCCGCTCGCCCGGCAGCCCTCGGGCGCCCTCACGACCACGAGCGCAACGCCAAACCGAGCCAGCATCACCCTCAGGCGCGGGAGGAAGCGCACGGGCTGGCCGATCCGGCTGAGTTTGACGATCTCGCCAATCGACGCGCTCAGGCCATTGGGATCCCAGACGTCCGTCGAGACTAGCGCCGCCTCAAGCTCACCTTGCCGCAGCCACATAGCCGTGGCGCCCGGATGCACCTCGAAGGCCGCTGATTCCCGAAATCGCGTTTCGCAGCGCAAGGTGCCGTAACGGCGGGACCATGCCTCCGCGCCGTTGACGTCAAAGAACACGAGGCGCCGCTCGACGGCGGCACGGCGGCGGTCGTCGGCCGTTCGCCCCCGGGTGGTAGGTCCGGCCGATGCTGGCACTGGAACCGTCGCCAGCCACGCATTGCTATCGGATGCTAGCACCGCGTCGACCACGCGCCCGAGGCAGGCCTCGTACAACCCTTGTCGGCGCAACCAGAACGTCGTCGTGCCGCCCACGGTAGCCGCGAGCCCCCCGGCGACTGCTTCGTCGATCGCGACGTCGCCTATCAGTAGGCCGCGAAGTGTGGCGAGGCCGCCCGGCAACTCACGCGCGACATCGGAGGGGGTCAGCCGCCTTCGCTGCATCATGGCCAGCAGCGAATCGGCGGGCTTCGAAAACCAGTCTCGGTCGAAGGCAGGCTCGTGCATCATGGGTGCGGCGCCAATGCCGTCAGTTTGAGATATCTGACGGTTGACCAATCGGGGCTCCCGTCGGATTGTTTTCGATACCGCACGCCGACCGGTACGAGGATCGCACGATGTTCGCGTCCCATGGTCACCTCGATGGCGTTGCACGATAAGACTCTAGCATCGTCTGCCGCCAGTTCCAGGAACTCATTCGCGGTATCCAAAGCCTCGATGTCTGAGAGGGTCGTGAGGAGCACGCGCGCCTCGGCCGCCCCGAGTTCGCGCTCGGCGGATTCCAAACTGGCGCACAATGCGCGCAGGGCAGTGGTTTCGAACGAGACGACCACGTCAGGTTGCTGCGAGGCAGATGGGCTGGTCCGAGGCGATCATCGGGATCCGGCGGCGGCGCGGATCGAAAGGGCACTCGACCTAGCGTTTAAGGAAGAACCATGCCCGGTTCTCGTCGATGGAACAAGGTGGTCCGATCGCTCCCAGTCAACTCCGCATCCCGCCAACGCCGAAAACCAAGCTATGGCGCCTTGTGACCATCCAGGTCTGCTCAGGACAGGGGCGGGAAAGTCTCTTCGCACTCCGCGAGCCATGCCGCGCGGCGCCAGAGTTCCGCACTGGTAGCGTGGCACACAATGTCGAACGTGGACCCGGCCCGCGGCATCCATCTCTTGGCTTCTGCGTTCGACCAGAAGCCGCCTTGAAACAGGTGATAGCACTCGTCGACCTTCTCGATCACCGGAGTGCTCAAATTAGACATCACCGGCCTTCGAGATGGGCTAACGCGATTGAATTCGCCGCCTAGAGGCAGAATCTGATCGACTCTCGCCCATTAGAAGTGTTGCGATGAGCGCCCCTGGTCAGATCGATGGGCAACCAAGACAGCAGTGTCTCTATCGCGCCATCTTCAATAGGTTGTGCCGCTGAACAGAATGCCCGGAAGCGGACCTTGCGAAGGACTGCTTTGGGTCAGACTTACGCATTGGCACTCAGTGAATGGTGATGCCTACCCGCGTGCTTACCAGCACGATTTCTCGTTGATGCGGGAGGGTGGCGCGCGGCCCTCCCTCCCAGCAAGGCCCCGCTCGGGTCCCTCCCCGGTCTTCCGCCGTTCGGCTGCGCCGCCCCACGTGCAGACCCGCTGATGCGGCCCTTCGGCTGACGCCTCCTGGCGGGCGATCCCCCGCCCGACCGGCACCTTGCCCCCTCCCGCTCCGCTGTTCGCCACGTGGCAAGGGACAGGACGGGGCCTGTCGCCCTGCCGGCGATCCGGGGAACAGCATCATGGCACATCGTTTCACCACCACCCGAGAGACCTTCATCCCGCGCGGCGCCACGAGGATCAGTGACAAGGGATCGGATGCGGTGGCCTTCGTGTATACGGCCTCGATGGGCCGACCCGCAGCCATGGTGTTTCGTGGTCGCGCCGCCAAACCCATCTGGCATCACGTATTTGCGACAGAGAACGCGCGCGAGAAGGCCGTGATCGACTTCTTCCAGCGCTGCCGACGCAGGGCGGCCGACACGGCCGAGCGTCGTGCTGCCATCAACAAGCCGCATGGTCTCGAGGTCGGCCACGTCTTGGTCGCATCGTGGGGCTACGAGCAGACCAACATCGACTTCTACCAGGTCACCGCCATCGTGGGCCGCTGCATGGTCGAAGTACGAAAGATTGCCCAGAGCGATGCCAGCACCGGGCGTGAGCCATGGGCGACCGGCAAGGCCATGCCGGCTTTGGACGCCTTCACCGGCTCGACCCTGAGGCGTCGCGTCAACGGCGCGAGCCGCTCCATCCGCATCGACGACGTGCGCACCGCCTTCGTGTGGGATGGCAGGCCCAAAGCCTGGACGGCATATGCGTGACGCGTGTGGCACCGGGGTTCAGTCGAACAGGCGCCCAATGGTCACGCCCAGGGCATGCGCAAGAACCCCGATGTTGTCGATGCTGACGTTCCGCTTGCCGGCCTCGATTTCCGACAGGTAGCTCTGCCGGAGCCCGCTCTCCAGGCTTAGGCCTTCCTGGGTCAGGCCGCGATCCCGCCGAAGCCGCCGCAGGTTCGCGGCGAACAGCATACGCGCCGCCCGGGCCCGTTCCTCGCGGGCGTGTTCGTCCAAGGCCACCATCGATGACGATGGACGACGTCCGGTCGACTTACTCTATCCACGTTAAGTGATATTTGGATCCTTGCCGTCATGATCCCGTGCAAGCCGACCCGCCAAGCCAACCGCGACGGATGTGCCATGCCTCCCTCCTCGACCGAAGCCGCCCTGCCATCACTGAATGCCGAACCGAAGCCGACCCTTTCCCGCACGTCGCTGGCCTCGCTGGCGGCATGCGCCGGCATAACCGCGATCCTCCTCGCCGTCAGCGTCACGGCTCCCGCCGCCCAGACCATCGTCGGCACCTGGGCGCCCGATCCGGCCGCCTGCACCCCAGCGGAGGGCATGATTTCCATCGAGCCCATGGCGCTCACCGCCGATGAGGAGCGCTGCACCTTCACTGACGTTGCGCGGCGAGGCGACGTCGTGACGTGGCACGGCTCCTGTTCGGACGGGTCCGCGCGCACGCCGACCACCGTGATGGCGCGACTGCATTACGGCGGGCTGACCGTCCTGATGAATGGCACGCCGAGCGGCACCTTCCGCCGCTGCAAGCCGGATTGACCCTCTTGCCCCACAGGGAACAAACCATGGCAACACGCAGACACGACGGAACCTGCCCTTTCTGCGGGTCGGGCGTCGATCCCGCCTTCATCACGTGCAAGGGTTGCGGCGCGACCTGGACGGGGAGCGTCAATCTTCTGGGGCTTGCCCTGTTTGCGGCTGCCTTGCCATGCGGTGTGATCGCGGCGATCCTGGTCGGCGTGCAGACCCGAAGTCCCGAGATGGGTATGGTCACCCTCTTCGTGGTTGGCCTGGGTACGGCCGCCCTGTCGAGGCAGTTCAGGACGTGGCTGTGGGTGCGCTGATGCCCTTGCTGACGCTCGGACTGCCCGTGACGAAGGTGCTAGGCGTCGCCATCCTCACGGCGGCCGTCGTGTCCGTGCCGGCATCGGCTGCTGGCCGCGATGTGGATGCCGCTCTGTCGTCCATGGCGAAGGAAATCGCCGAAGTGCGCAGCTCCTGCAATGAACCCGTGTCGGTATCCGCGACGCCGGTGGCGCTTTCGGACCGCGTGAAGGGAGTTCACATCGTTCTCACACAGCCGATCTGCCTCGGCCAGTGGGGAACTTACGACTACCTGCTGGTCCGGGACCTGGATGGACGCTGGCGATCCATCCTCGGTGGTCCCGGCCCGATCCGCATCTCGCGTCAAACCGGTTCGCAGTTCGCCCGGATTGACGTGTCGGCGATGATGGGATGCGAACTGCGGTTCACATGGGACCGGACCAGCTACGTCCGCCATGGATCGCCCGAATGCGCGGGCGGTCGCAAGGGCACCGAATGGGGTACCCTGGAGCGCGTGATGCGGGCTTCAAACCAATGAACCGAAACGTCGGACATCGCCTGATCGGCGAGGCTCGCTACGCCGGGATCGTGACGACCCGCTCCGCTCGCGAGGACGTCAACCGTGGTCCACGGCGATGGACTACGGCTGCCGCCAATCGGCAGCCCTTCGGGCCCATGTTCATCCGGAATGTGGCCACGAAAAATCGTGGGGCCACACGCATTCCCGCCACGGACATGATTGCGAACGCGTCATGAACGATCGACGTTCGGAAACGCGGGCCCAAACCTTAAAGGCATGCGAGGAGGCCAGCCAGCTCGAGAACGGGGGGCTCGCCCTAGTTTGGCATTTGCTGGCCGGCTGAGACCGTGCCTCGACGTCGCGAAAAGACAGCGCAATTCGAGTCAGCTTCCAGATTGCGGTTTCGCGAATGGGCAAGGCAGCGGCCTATGTGAACGTGCACCGCACCTTCAAAGGTGTGTTCACTCGGGAGCCAGGAGGCGGTCGACAGCGCTGGCGACATGCATTCGGTGATCTCCGCTCCTGCCCCAAGATCGCGCACCGCCCGCTCACGCCCGCAAGCCGACGTTAAGCACGGCCGTGCTTCGTCGCGTCGCCTTTTCAAGACGACAGCGACCCACAATCATGAACCCCGCGGCCCTACACCAAGCAGCCACCACCCTGCTGATCGACGTCGTCGCCGAAGGGCGCTGGTTTCCCGCGCTCGAGGCGCTCATGGCCGAGATGAACGTGCTTGGCGGCGGCTTGGCGCGCACCACGCCGCCCAACATGTTCGCCCTCCCAAGCGGCGGCGTGCGCCAGCCTTTCGCCGACTTCCAGGCCGGCAAGGCACCGCCGTTGTCGCGGCTCAGTCCCCTCACCCCGACCCCTGCCGATGGCTTTCTGGCGGACTACATGGCGCAGGAACACGCCCATCGCAGCCGCGATCCGTTCTATCAGGAGTTCCTGCGCTCCCGGCATTGCGTTCATCAGGTCTCGGCCTTTCTCGACCACACCGATGCAGGGGCGGTCACAGCGATGATCTATCGAACGGAAGCGCAGGGCCGCTTCGAAGCCGCCGACCTCCAGGCCTTGCAGGTGGTGCTGCCCTACATGCGCGCCGCCACCATGGCGGCGCGGTGTGGGTTGCAGGGTGAGGCCAAACGTCAGGCGGGGCCGTTCGAGCAGCGAGGCGAGCCAGTGGTGTCTCTCGACATTGGCGGTCGTATCATGGCCATCAACACAGCGGCCGAAAGCGCCAGAGGCGATCTGTTCGATATCGTCGGCCACCGCCTCACCTCGGTCAGTCCGGGCGACCAGCCACGGCTCGACCGCGGGCTGAGGCAAGCCTGCGAGGCGGGCCGGCCGGCCCTCGTCACCCTGACGCGCTTCTCGGGCGATGGCCGCGTCATGGCGTTGATGGTGCCGATCCAGGGACACGCGCGCGACGTGTTCCGGGCCGTGTCGGTGCTGGTTGCCTTCATTGCGGTCGACCGCCCTGCGATGCCGGACACGCAGGCGCTCGACCTGCTGCGCGAGGCGGCCCACCTGACCGGCCGTGAGTCGGATGTCGTGCGGCTCATCGGACAAGGGCAGCGGCCCCGCGAGATCGCGAAGGCGCTCGGCATGAGTGAGGCGACGGCGCGGGTCCACCTACGTTCAGCGACGGGCAAGCTGGGTGTGCACAGTCAAGCGGAACTCGCCGCCCTGTTGCGGCGGTTGAGCTGAGCGGCCTAGACGAAAGACGACCGAGGTTCGTCTTGCGCCAGCGTCTTGTTCATGTCGACGCATGTTACGACTCTGGCCTACCACGTTTGGGGTAGGACCAAACGAGGCGGCATCGCGCATGGTCGCCTTTGTTAAGCCCACCTTTCAACGCCACGGCGTGGAAGCGAGGCCGACGACGGAGCGGTCATGCAACAGATCTATTTGCGCCCCTACGCCAAATTTGTAGAATTAGCCGAGATCTACGATCGACTCGGAGAGCTCCTCCATGCCGATCATCAAGCCGACATCGGCCTGATGGGCGATCTCGACCGGTTCCCCGACGAAGAACCGATCGATCAGTTCATCGACTCGGCCATTCGCGAGTTGGGAATATTTCACCGGATTTTTACCGACTGTGCCCAAATCGAAGCCGACGAAGCAATGGTTCATCGGTTTTTTGCGTATTGTCGCGATCACGGCATGCCAACGACGCTTGTCTGTGCGTGGCTTCTCGCATTTCGCAATCCCGCTGCCACGCAAGAGGACATTGCAGCAGCGGAGCGGGATCTTGTCGAGCTACAAGCGGAAAGATGGATCCGCCGCTTGCCACGTCCCTACACGCCATCAGAATTACAAGTGATACCCCACTACCGCCCTATTCTGGCCCGCGAGCAGATCCCTGACCTCACTGTGCATGTCGAGGTCGGATCTTTTCCGCGTCTCGCGGTTCACGCCGTTTTCGAATACCTGCACTATCAGCACGCACCGTCGATTGACCCGCAACTCCTGCGCACTCGCGTCTTTGCAGAAAGGAATTTAGAAAGGCTCGTTGCGAATGAAATCAGAATCTTCGTAGAGCTCGTCGGCGAAGCTAGTCTGGCACACATTCTCGATGGGGTTGATGAGCGACCCTGGGGTCTCGATCACATCATTGGTCATTTCGAGTCGACACTGCCGGCTGAGCAGAAGGCCGAGTATGATGCACTCGGACCTGAAATCGTAGAATTCTTTAGAGAGTCCGTAAATATACGTAGATCTAATGTAATCAGAATGTTTTATGCGAAAGTATTTTCCTAAACTAAAATGGTCTCGTGATGTTTATAAAATATACATCTAATACATCGGTCTTAGCTCAATAGATGGAACATGATGAGACGTTGGGCGAGTCATTCGTGACGGTAAACCATCGGCAAGGCGTTGCTGAGGTCCTCGGTCTATTGTTACAGAGCGTTATCCATGTTCGTGCGCATGCTCCTGACGGTTGTGACCTTGGTCGCAGCCGTCGTGTTCGGCTATCCGATCGCTTTCGTGCTGGTACACGGCCTGAACCCTGATGGCTGGCCGCGCCTTCTGGACCTTGACGGCCGCCAGATCGCGCAAGCCATGCCGCCCGACGCCTGGGCACAGGCATGGCATACGGGCCGCGCCGACCTCATCATCGCCACCTACATCGCCATGTATGAGAGCGTTTCACCAATTTTCGGCGGCGGTGGTAGCACAGAGCTGACCGTGATCTTCGGCACCGTCGTCTGTCTCGTCGCTTTTATGTTCGCCACCTGTAGCCGCGGCATCCAGCGCCACCACTCCGGCCGCTTCGGCCGGGCACGCTGGGCCACAACATCGGAGCGCGCCAAGCTGCGCCACGGTCTGGAACTCGGTAGGGATCCGTTGACGCGCCAAAACCTCCGCGTGCCGGTTGAGGGCAACCTGCTCACCATCGCCCCGCCGCGAACCGGCAAGACGGCCGCCTTCATCCTGCCAAATCTCCTCGATCCGAATGTCGACGCCTGGCATGGAACCGCGGTGGTCATCGACCCGAAGGGCGACGCCTATCGGGCCGCAGGGCGGCGCCGGGCGGCGCTCGGTCGGACGGTGCACTGCCTCGATCCCTATGCCCTGATCGGCGGCGCCGACCAGTGGAACCCGCTCGAGGCCATCGATGCCGATGACGTGTCTCGCCTGCAGGGCATCGCTAGCATGCTGCTGCCACCCGCTGGCAACGCAAGCCCGTCCGAGCAGTATTTCCAGACCACAGCCGCAACCGTGATCGTCGCAACAATGCAGGCCGCCATTCTCAGCCCCACACCGAATGCCGCGACCGCGGCGGCATTGACGCGTAACACGGATGCGCTGCAGCACGCACTGAGAGGCCGCACCGATGCCGTAGCCGAGGCTGTGCGCAAGCTGCTCGAGGCCGATGCAAAGACCCGCGATCCGATCCTCAGCACCGTGCAGCTTGCTTTCGCCTGGGCGCTCGACCCAAAGGCCCAACGCTCCGTCGCAGGTTCGACGGTCCGTCTGGCCGACATTTGCGCCGGCACGGCCGATCTCTTCATCGTTACGCCCGCCGACCAACGCCGAGATACTCTCGCTCCCTATCTGCGATGGGTGCTGGGCGATTTATTCGAGACGATCCGGCGCAACAAACCGGTCGAGCGCGTCGTGGTGTTCATCGACGAGGCCGCGGTGCTCGGCCGCTACGACGCTATCTTGCGTGGGGTCGGCGAACTTCCCGGCTATGGCTGCTCGCTTTGGACAATCTGGCAAACCCGGGCCCAGATGGCTGAGCACTATGGCGAGCATGGCGCCCAGGTGCTGATGGACACCGCAGAAGTCGTGACCCTGTTCAACCTGTCGATGGCCTCACCCGATGAGCGGGAGCACTGGTCCCGCGCCCTCGGTACCTGGACCGCAGTGCGACCGGGCAAGAAGGGCGAACCCGACGAGCCCGTGGAACAGCGTCTCGTTCCCGCGAGCGATCTGCCGCAGCTCCTGCAGCGCAACACCGTCCTGTTCATCAACAACACCCGCCTGACGCCCTTCCCGATCCTATGCCGGCGTCGCCTCGCGCATCGGGACAGGCGGTTGCGCCGCCTGCTGGATCTTACGAGCGTGCGGCCGGTCGGGCCCATCCGGCGTGGACCGCGGCCGCGAAGGCCGTGACGGCCTGCCAGGGCGAATGGTGGTCTCTGGCGACATCGCGGGCATCGACATCGTAGATCTTGTAACCAACGCCGGTGTTCCAGACGCGCGCCTGCAGCGTCGGCCCCTCCCCGCTCATGACAAGACGAGCACCCGGAGCAAGCGGGACCATGGTGGTCGAGCCATCCGGGTTGCGTGTCGTGACGCGGGTCATGCGGATCACGGTCGCACGATCGGCATCGTGCCTTGTCATAACATGCAGCGCCGTGGGTACGCCGAAACAAACCGCCAGCACGGCCGCGATCGTTTTCGGGTGTCGAACGAAGCGGCTTGCGACATCCTCCGCGCCGCTCACCACCGAAGCCCAGCGGCTGCCACGCGCGCGCGCCGTGTCGAGGACGGACGCGCGGAGGCGGACACGGTCGCTGGGCACAAGGTCGGGATCGTCGAAATGACGGAAGCGCTGCCGCACATCTTGCTCGAGCAGGTGGGTGAGCCGGTCCCGGCTGATCCGCTCCACCTCGGCTGCAGCCCTCGTCAGGGCGTTCCGCGCCTCCACGATCTGCGCGTCGGGGTCACCCGGTGGTGGCCCCGCAGCGCCCGGGCTACGGGGTGGGCCAGGGCGCTTCATGACACGAGCCAGGTCGCGGCGTCACGCACCGCTTCCATGGCTTCCATCCGGAAGCGCAGGAGATCGGCGCGGATGCGCGACGCCAGCGCCAAGCCGAACTCGGTCTTCAGGGCGCCATAGTCGAGATCCGGGATGTCGTGCAGCCCGCGCCCTTGCAGGATCTCCGTCGCTTTAGCCTCCATGGCTTGCGCCCGGAAGCGACTGACCGTCGTTCCCTCGCCCAGCGCAGCGAACTGGCGAGCATCGAGGGCACCGGCTTTCTGGTTTTCGAGTAGGAACAAGGCGTCGGCCCACGGTTTAGCGAGACCGAGAAGCCGCGGCACCTCAGCCACTGCGCCGGGCTCGCTCGTCACCACCACCTGGACGCCAAGGATATGGCCGTCGCCCTTCAGGTCGGCCGCGAGATCGCTAACAAGCTCTAACAAGCTTGCCGAGGTGTTGGCGCCGATGTCGACCACCGTCGGACCAGAGGCCTTGGCGATGGCCTCGATCACCGGGTCAAATTCGGCCCGCGCGGCCGCGCCACCCGAAGCCTCGATGGCGACCCGGCTGGCCCGCATGGGGAAGAACTGGACCTGGCGGGGTGCCTTGCCACGACCGGCATCGAACTCGATCAGCCGATGGGTGCTGTCGATCTCGACGATGGCAATGCCGGGCACCGCTTCGGCGAGCGCGCGCACCGCCGTCGACTTGCCTGAGCCGCCCTTATCCTGGGCAACGAAGAGGATGCGTGCCATGGAGATCAGTCTTTCCGCTTGAACAGCTTGTCGTGCTGGGCGTAGCGCCCGGTCCGGATAGTTTCTTCCGTAGGCAGGTCGGGTGCGGCCACAGGGGCCGTCTTGTTCAGTTCTGGAGCCAGCGCCAGCCTCGTCGGTGCTGGCGCCGGATCATCGGCGGGCGCCCGTTCGAATGCGACATCGGCACGGCGTGTCCGCGCCTCGGCCCGCTCGTCTTGCTCCTGCTGCTCCTTGCGAATGGTGGAGATCAGCGCGCAAAGGCGCTTCGCCGTGATCGGCTGCCCATCGCGCATGACGACACCCTGCTGCCCGAGCGAGGTCGCGATGTCGGCCCAGGTCAGGCCCGGGTCCTCCCTCCGCATGCTATCGAACAGGACGAGGTTCTCGCGCACCAGCGCCATGGCGCCGGTCGCATTCGCCCGCACGGACGCGCCTGCCTGACGGCGCGATCGGGCTGCCTTGAGGTCCTGGCGGAAGCGCTTGCGGTCGAGGCTCGGCATCGGCGTGGGATAGCATGAGGCCGGTTGCGGAACCGGCCGCGGAACGCCTCGAATGCCCGTCACGGGCGCCAGCCCGCGTTAACCGCCCACACGGCCCGCAGGATCCCCGCGAAGCCCACCGGGATCCCCGGTAACAGACCCACAAAGGAAGAACCCCCACACCACACGCACTGAAGTGCGGATCCGTTCACCAAAGCTCGACGCGAGCCTGTCAATGGCGTAGCCGACGTGGCATAGGAGCTGTTCGTGACATCCCGCCGCGCCGACCATCATGCCTTTAACAACCCTGACCATCACTCTTGACGATGCGCTCGCGAGCCGTGTCACAGCTGCTGTGGCGGCACAAGGCAAGTCCGCCGACACCATCGTCGCGGCCTGCATCGAGCAGCAGCTCGAGGTGGCGCTCCGGCATGCGGTGTTGGTCGAACGTATGGAAACCGTCGATGCCCAGATCGATGCTATCGCGCGTTTCGTCGAGAAGGCGAGTTCCGGCGGCGGCCTCGATCCCGTGGACCTGTTTCGGATCTGCCGCTACCCGAAAGATCAGTGACCGCCTCCATCCACCGACTCGGCAGCGGACGAGAAGCTGGCGCCTACTACACCAATGGCGCGCAGCGCGAAGCCAAGCCACGGAACCGGGACGAGTACTACGCACGGGATGGGGACGGGGTGTGGTGGTCGTCCGGCGAGTCGGTCGTCCGCCACGGCGCCTCCGTTGATCTTGCGAGTTTTCGTGATCTCTGCGCCGGCTTTGATCCACGAACTGGCGGTGCCCTCGTGCGGAAGGCCGGCGCGGACCATTGGGCCGGCGTCGATTTAACGTTTACAATAGGGAAGTCGGCTTCGATACTTTGGGCGGCAGGAACGGCCGAGCAGCGCACCATCATCGAGACGGCGCATCGTGAAGCGGTCAACGAGGCTCTCCGCTTCGTTGAGCGCGAAGGCCTGATCGAGGTGCGCTCCGGTGCAGGCGGCAAGCACCGGGCACGCCCGACCGACATCATCGCGGCCCGCTTCGACCATTATACGACACGGGCAGGCGACCCGAACTGCCACACGCACTGCGTTTTCATGAACGTTGCGGGGTCAGGGCATGGGGGCACGCGCTACCGCCACCAGCATCTCACGATCGATCCGCTCCGCCTTTTCCAGCAGGTGAAAGGGGCCGGAGCTGCATATCGCGCTGCTGCGGCGGAACGACTGGCCCGTCATGGCTTCACCTTCCGCGAAGCTGGACAAGGCCAATGGGAGATCGTCGGCATCCCTGAGCAAGCAATCGCAACCTTCTCGAAGCGCTCTCACCAGATCGATGCATTCGTGGGGCCTAGCGCCACCGCCGCGCAAAGGGAGATCGCGGCGCTAGTGACACGCAGCAGCAAGGACACCGTCCCCAGTGGGGACGAGTTGGAGGCGCGCTGGCATCGTGAGCTAGCCGCGCAGAACCTCGACCCCTGGCGTCTAGCGCTTGCACCCATGCAGGAACGCGCCCCCGCACCCGGTCGTGACCAGGAGGACGAAGGGCGCAGGATCGAACTCGACCCGCCGGAGCTGCCGGGCTCCACGCCGGTCGCCATCGCGGCCTCGGCGCTGTTCCGCCACGAGAGCGTCATCACCCGCGCGGCGCTGCTCGAACGAGCTCTCGTCGAGGCGGGCCTGCAAGGCATCGGCATCGAACCCGTTTACAATGAAGTCGCCCAGCTCGAGCAGGACGGCCACCTGCTTCGGCTCGGGGACGAGGCTCAGGATGGCCAAGCTTGGACGACGCCAACCATCGCCAACATCGAGGCTGCGATGCTGCGCGCCGCGAACCGGCCTGCTGAACGGCAATGGTTCAAGCCAGACGCAGTCGAGTTCGCACTGCGCGCTGCCGCGCACCTGGCGGAAGAACAGCAGAAGGCCGTGCGGCTGGCCGCGAGCCAGGACGGCATCAGCATCATCGAGGCAGGCGCCGGGACAGGCAAGACAACGGCGGCCAAAGCCATTCGCGACGCAGCTGACCGGTCTGGCCTGCGGGTCGTTGGATTGTCACCGAGCTGGGTCGCGGCCAACGAGCTTAGCCGGTCGATCGGGGTTGAGGCACAGGCCATTGCAAAGTGGCGCACCGATCGCGAACACGGGTCGGCGCCGGCGCTCGATGACCACACCCTGCTGCTCGTCGACGAGGCCGGCATGGTGTCCATGCGCGACATGGCGGCGATCGTCACGGCGGCGAAGGAAGCCGGAGCCAAGGTCATCCTGCTCGGCGACTCGCGGCAACTTGCCAGTGTGCCCGGTGGCAGCGCCTTGCGTGCGATCACCGAAGTGGTGCGGCAGAACGCCGTCATGGAAGCGGTGCGACGGCAGGAGGTAGACTGGCAGCGTGCGGCATCCGTTGTCATGGCCCGCGGCGATGCCGAGGCTGGGCTGCGCGCCTATACCGAGCGCGGTCATCTGGAGATGGTCGCCGGACGCGATACCGCGATGCAGCGCGCCATGGAGCAATGGTGTGCGCTCCGGAAGGTCCATGGCGATGACGTCCTCATCATGACGCGTCGAAACGCCGATGCGACCGTCCTAAACCGGTTGGCGCGTGATGTTCTGCGCAGCGAGGGCCGTCTGACCGGTGACGGTGTCAGGTTGCCCTCGATCGACCGAGAGAACAAGAAGGCCGAGCTTCGTCTCGCGATCGGCGACCGCGTCCGTTTCGGTGAGACCCTGCCCGACCTGCAGATATGGAACGGAACACGGGGGACGCTCGAGGCAATGCAGGACGGCGAGACGAACCCGATCCTGCGCTTCAGGCTGGAAGACGGCCGTACTGTCGAACAGCCCTGGGGGGCATTCGCTCGCCGCCTACCCCGCCGAGCACCACAACCGCCCCGCATGGTGCACGCTTATGCGGGAACGGCTTACTCGGCTCAGGGGCGCACGGCAGCTGCCTCAGTGCACTATGTCGGCGCGGCGCCGGATGCACGGGAGACTTACGTCGCATTGACCCGGCATCGGCTTGACGTGCGCATCGTCGTGGAACGTGATCGTCTCGATGCTGCGTGCCGCGTCCGCCAAGCCGATCCACGAATGGAACCGCTTTCAGCGGACCTCGATGAGCACCTGTTCAGGGAGGCGAGCCAGTACGGCGAGAAGGGCAACGTCGTTGACTACGTGGCCGACCGCCAGACCTTTATCGCGACCGGGTTGGTGACGAAGCCGGACACTCGCCCACGGCGAAGCACCGCCCGGCTGATGCAGGCAGCTCGCGCCCTGCGTATTGCGATGCAGGACCTCGCCCGTATCGAGCTTACCGTGTCAGCTTGGCGGCTTGTGGAGAATGGAAGGCGGCTCCTGGCGCCGCTACCAAGTGCATTACGCGACGCGGTATACCGAGCACGGAAGAACCGAGGTTCCCGACCTGAGCATGGACTGAACCGAGATCGCTCGCCTGAGCGGTGACAGGCCACCCGTGTGGTCCATCAGCATTGCACGTAAGCAGCCCGACCGGATTGCGCCCATCCAGGCCATTCGAGGTACTGTCTGCGCTCCTGAAAGCGGTCACTGACCTAACTAAAGCGCATCAGATTCGCAAAAAGTGCCAAGTTCAACGACAGATTGCATCCGAGCACGATCATCGCGGCTTTTGCCCCCGACCGCATCGCGGGTCAGACATTAGAGCAGGTACCGAGGCTCGCTAATCGTCACGAACATTGATGCCGATCCCTCCAGCGTGGGACAAGGTCGCTCTCCGAAGGGGCTGCGAGGGGGGTGGCCCGGCCCGGCCTCTCGCGCGTGAAAGCCGGCGGCAGAACTCCCAGTTCCAGCTAGCTGGGATTGAACGTGCGCTCGGCAAAGGCCTGGACCCGCGGACGCTGGGCGAACCCATTGAAATGTCCCTTCCAGCGAAGGTTCGTGCCCGAGTGCTTTACGCGCCCGACAGCCTCTCTTTAAGGGGGTGTCGATCTCGCCTTCTAGGCCGTGTGGACGGAATCGGCAAAGAACGGGGTCGATGGATTCCCAAATGATCTGATCGGTGATTCATAGCGGGTCGGTATTGCGGGATCGACCATGCTGACACGGATGACGGACGACGATTGGGCGATGGCTCTGACAGTGTTTCGCGCGGTTCGCTCACGCAGGGGCGACAAGGGGCGCGACGATCGCAAGTTCCTCGAAGCGATGCATTATTTCACGTTGAACACCATCGCATGGCGCGCTTTGCCGAGGGAGTTTGGTCCTTGGAATTCGGTGTGGAAGCGGTTCTGGCGGCTGCGTGAGGCCGGGGTGTTCGAGGCGTTCTTCGAAGCGCTCGCCGACCTGAGCGGCAGCGCCCACCTGGTGCAGATGTTTGATTCGACCGTGGTCCGCGCACACGTTTCGGCCGCGGGTGCAAAGGGGGGCAGAACGGTCAGGCGCTTGGGCGCTCGGGCGGTGGCTTCTCCACCAAGATCCACCTCAAGACCGATTTCGACGGCGCTCCACTCGCCTTCCACCTGACCGGCGGAGAGGCTGGCGACAGTCCTGTCTTCCCCGTGCTGCTCGATCTCGGGCCAGACGTGACTCCGCGAGCAGCGCTCGCCGACAAAGGCTACGATTCCAAAGCGAACCGGGCCGCCGCTCGGGCTCGCGGCATCTGCCCGGCGATCCCGACAAAATCGAACGCGAAGAACAGGCCGAAGTTCTTTCCTAAATCATGTACAAGGGTCGTGCGCGCATCGAGCAGGCCTTCGGCAAGCTGAAGCGCTTCAAACGCGTCGCGCTCCGCTGCGAGAAAACAGCCAAGAGCTTCTCAAGCATCGTCTCACTGGCGCTTGGCTTCATCTTGATCAAATCCGTCCACACGGCCTAGTCAAAGATGACAGTCTTGCTAACCATCCGCTTGAAAGTTAACGCAGGTAGCCAACGGTTGGGAGTCCGTCTTGAGTCGTTTTTCGAATGCCCCCACTTACGGGCTGATATCAACGCTGATTGCTGCCGGTGCCTTTTGCTTCGCCTGGGGTAGCTGCGCATCGTTGGCCCAGGCCGAGGACCCTGCCGCGCCCGCCCCGGCAACGAACCAAGTTCCCGCACCCGGCGCACCAAGCCACCGAAGAAAGCCGGCCCGGCCCAAACCTGTTCATCGTGTCGCTACTCCCGTAGCGGCGGCGCCTCAGGCGCTGGCGACCACGCCTTCGTCTCCAGTAATGCCGGCAGTAGCTGCCCCCCTGGATGTTATCGTGTCTCAGAAGCTGATCGAGGCGGGGGCCGGCTGTACGGGTCGCGTCGAGGCTATTGCGCATGAGTCCCTGGTAGGTACAAAAGTGTTTGTTCCGGTTTCCGGCTTCAACCGGAACGAACCCAACAAGCACATGGTCTCAGTCGTGATCGGCCAGTCGTTCGGATCGGACGCAAAAGTCTCGCACGGGCTAACTAGTATCGTAGCAGCCCCAGGGCCTGGCGGAAGTAGATGCGAAGGCTATCAATTTCAAGTCATGCCGAGCCCCTTGGCGTGCAAGGACATTCAGGACGATATCCTGAAAAGCGGCAGCGCCGTCGCGGACCTGGCCGGGTTTCCGCTGCTACGAAATGCCACAGGGCAGATAGCTTTGATGCCCGCGGCTGGAGGGAACGGCTGCGTGGTGGTCAGCTTCCATTCCGAATACTGAGTGTGAAACGTCTCCGCTCTAAGAACCGTCAACCTGCCGAGACATTACGATGCTGCCTGACGCCGCCCTGAGGTCCATGAAGGCGATGTTTGCGACGCCGTGTTACATCTCGGCCGTGAGTATGAACTACGTCACCAGCATCTACGAAACGGCGCTTCATACGCAACGGTTCGGGCTCGAATCCATCCTCCACATGCATTCGGAAAGCCTGATTACGCGATCGCGCAACAAGATGCTGATCCGCTTCCTCCAAGATGAGACGCTGACGCATCTATTCTGGATCGACTCTGATTTATCGTTTACCCCGCAGGCCGTGTGCCGGCTATTGCTGGCCGACCGCGACGTCGTGGCGGGCATCTACCCTATGAAGAGCTTCAACTGGCCGGCCGATGGGATGCCGGCCGGCACGACTAGGAAGCAATTCGAGGACCGCTATACCGAGTACCCGTTCAACCCTATCGGCCATGGCAGCACAAAGGTCAGTGCTTATGCCGATGATGACGGCTTCATCGAGGTTGCCGAAGCGCCGACCGGCTTCATGTGCATTAAACGCGATGTCATCCTTAGAATGATGCGAAAATATCCAACTCTCAATTACGTGCCCGATGGTCCTCCGAACAACCCGGAGGCGCACCTCTACTGGCTGTTGTTCGACACGATGGTCGATCCTGATACCGGACGCTACCTATCGGAGGACTACGCGTTCTGTCGTCGCTGGCGCGACATAGGCGGGAAAGTCTGGGCCGACATGCGAACCAAGCTCGTCCACCTCGGCCAATACAACTTCCGCGGCGACCTCGCGGAAAGCCTGCGTCTCCAGGAACGCTGGTGAGCCTTAGATCACCTTGACGCCGTTCGGGTTGAGGGCGGGGTCGTTCCAGAAGGTGTCCACCGCGACGCGGTTAAAGAGTTCGGGCGGCAGTATCGTGCGGCGCGGTGCGGCTTTGACCGACCTGCCCACCGTATGCAGCCCTGGCGTTCCAAGATAGTTGTCGAACTCGGACACGTCAAAATCAATGTTCTCCGTGTCGTGCTCGAAAGGCGGGAATCCTAGAAACGCGTAGATGTGGCGCAGAGCGAACGCTGGATTGATTGTTAGGGTCTCGAACCGGACAAGGAGCAGGCGCTCCGGATCGCTGCCGTAGAATGCTTGCCGCAACCCCGTCCAGGCAAAGCCAACCATGCCGTTCGAACGGTTCAGGGTCTCGAAACGGTCGTAGACAGTGCCGCTCGCCTCGAAGCCGAAGACCTTCGAGGGCGTTAGCGCGTTGCGCTGCACGAGCTGCTCCATCGAGTCGTAAATCCACGGCACGTGACGAACGCAGCACACCAGCTTCGCCTGGGGGTAGAGCGTCTTCAGCGTGGGCAGCTTGCTGCACCACAGCCGGTTGGTATCCAGCACGGTCTTGTCGGGATGAACGTCATGGTAATATCCTTCGAACAGGCCGCGCAACACCGCCGTGCGCCTGCTGTCGTCAATGAACACCGATCCCTCGTGCGCGGCGCTCATTGTGTGAAGCGCACCCACCATAAGTGAGCCGACCGGGCTGGTAATGTTCGCGTGTAGCGACGGATTCTGCCGTAGGAGGGCCGCCAGCAGCGTCGATCCCGAACGAGGCAGCCCGGAAATAAAGTGAATGCCCTTGTCCACGCGTCTTCCTTTGCAGGGCCGGTTAGGTCAGCACCTATGCCGGCTCCCGTGGTATGGGGCTGAACTGGCATTTGCAACACACCTCCCAACAAACGACTGGATCCTTTCATATGCATGCATAAATAGAGTTCCACCTGATATCTTCGCTGAGTCGGACGGTTCGCTGTCACAAGTACATGATGCCGTCGTCGGGCATCGCTGTCTCAAGGATTCGGTGTGACTGTGCGCGTCAGGAATCGAACTGTTTGTCGCGAGGCCGCGGGCGTGGATCTTTTTCACAGCCAGTTCTTAGGCGGCCGTCGAGGGTTAGGCGGCAATGTTTTCAGCAGGGCACAACGGCAGCGGATTACGGCGCTGCTGCGCATTGCCTTCCGGGTTCTCATCAAAGGCAAGAAGCGACAGGTCGGCGCGCTCGGGCGCGGTGCGGCGGTGGCGGCCGCCCTTGCCACGCTGGGGATCGGCGTCGTGGGATCGAGTGCTCCCGCCCTCGCGCAGACCGCCACGGGTGCCCATGCGAGCGCGGTCGGGCCCGGATCAATCGCCGACGGGAACAATGCAAGTGCCTTTGGCTCGACGGCTAACGCGACCGGCGACTCCGCGACCGCCGTCGGAACCGGATCATCGGCGATCGGTGGTTATTCTACAGCCACAGGCGCTGGGGCGTATGCATTTGGCGGCGGCGATCTAGCCAGCGCTACGGCGACGGGCCATGGCGCAGCGGCGAACGGTGACTACGCGACCGCCACCGGAGCCTCTTCAGTCGCAAACGGAGTTCGCGCGACGGCGACTGGCTCCCTTGCCAACGCTACCGGCGACTACGCGACGGCCGTCGGTACAAGCTCCCACGCGACCGGTGCCAACGCGACGGCAACCGGCGCGAGTTCCGTCGCCGCCGGCGACAACGCCAGCGCGTTTGGCCACGCGTCCAATGCGACCGGCAGTTCCGCTATCGCAGTCGGGGGCAATGCGAATGCGTCTGGCGCTTCGGCTACGGCGATCGGCAACTCCTCCTCTGCGACCGGCCTTGCGGCTGCTGCGGTCGGCTACAAGTCCCGCGCCACTGGCGCCTATGCCAGCGCATTCGGCTACTCGGCCAATGCGACCGGCTCAAGCGCCAGCGCGTTTGGCCGCTCAGCCCAGGCGAACGGCACAAGCGCCAGCGCGTTCGGCCGCTCAGCCAATGCGACCGGCTCAAGCGCCAGCGCGTTCGGCTCTTCGACCATGGCCAATGGCACCACCGCCAGCGCGTTCGGCTTCGCGGCCAATGCAAACGGCTCAACCGCCAGCGCGTTTGGCTCCGCGGCTAATGCGAACGGCTCAAGTGCGACCGCGTTGGGCCAAAACTCTCTTGGGAATGGCTCATACGCTACAGCCGTTGGCGCAAACTCCAATGCGACAGGCAATTCTTCGATTGCATTGGGTCGACTTGCCAGGGCTAATGGGTCCGAGGCGACCGCGACAGGTACTCGCGCCAACGCCTCGGGGTTGGGCGCCACCGCAACGGGTGCTCGCGCCAACGCCACGGGGAAGTACGCCACTGCGACCGGCAATGGTGCCCAGGCGAACGGCGCCTACGCGATCGCCACAGGCGCCTATGCTAACGCCATCGGCAGGAACGCGACGACGGTGGGTGCCTATGCGAACGCGACCGGTGCCAGTGCCACTGCATTTGGCTTCGCGGCTAAGGCGAATGGTTTAAATGCGACCGCGTTAGGTTCTGCGTCCAGCGCAGGTGGCTCTAACGCGACGGCTGTCGGAGCCAGTTCGAACGCAGTCGGCAACTATGCGACCGCGATAGGTCAAAACGCAAACGCAATTGGTAAGTCTGCAACTGCACTGGGCACGAGTGCTAAGGCCCTCGGCGCCTACGCCACCGCAACCGGCAACCTTGCAAGAGCAAACGGCGCTTACGCGATTGCTGAAGGCTTGTATTCAAATGCTAACGGCGTTGGGGCGACAGCGATTGGCCATTACGCAAAGGCACAGGGCGCGACTGCGCTAGCCCTTGGCGACTATGCCTTCGCCACTGGCGCGCGCGCGACGGCCATCGGCCACTATGCCGCTGCCACCGGCGCGAACGCCTTGGCTATAGGCGAAACTTCAAACGCCTCAGGAGCTAACGCCACTGCGACGGGCGCCCAGGCCAATGCGAACGGCGACACCGCGAGCGCCTTCGGCGCGACGGCCAATGCCACGGGCCTGAACGCCACTGCGGTGGGCCAGGGCTCGAGCGCAATCGTGGCCAACGCCTCAGCTATCGGCCAGGGCGCCTCTGCCACGGCGAACGGAGCCGTCGCGCTCGGCCAAGGCGCGGTCGCCAGTCGTGGCGCGCCAACGGCCGAGGTGTTCACAGGCATTGGCACCGGATCGTCCAACGGCGCGGTCTCGGTGGGCACTGTCGGCGGCGAACGCCAGATCACTAACGTGGCTGGCGGCACGTCGGCGACCGACGCCGTTAACCTGCGTCAGCTGCAGTACGTCGGCAGCAACGTCGCGACTGCTCTGGGTGGGGCGGCGGCCTTCAATCCAACCACCGGCACCTTCACTAGTCCCAGCTATACGGTGGGGAGCACGGCTTACGCCAACGTCGGCTCGGCCCTCAGCGCGGTCAACACGTCCTTGACGGGGTTGCAGCAGGGCACGTCTGGCGCGGTCGTCTCGAACAATACGGCGGGCGCAGCGGCACCGAGCGCGGGGGGCTCTGACGCGACCGCCGGCGGCTTTGGCGCCAGCGCTAGCGCATCGGGCGCGACGGCGCTTGGCAACGGCGCGACCGCAAGTGCCGCGAATGCATCCGCATTCGGCAAGGGCTCGTCCGCGACGGCGGCCAATGCCGTGGCGCTTGGCAGCGGCTCCGTGGCCAACCAGGCCAACACGCTGTCGGTCGGCGCCGCCGGGGCCGAGCGCCGGATCGTCAACGTCGCGGCGGGCACGCTGGCCTCGGGGTCGACGGACGCGGCTACCGGAGGCCAGCTCTACGCCACCAACCAGACTGTCGCGTCGGCGCTGGGCGGGGGATCGACCGTGGACAGCAGCGGCGCAATCACTGCACCGTCCTATACCGTCCAAGGCAGCACCTTCAACAATGTGGGCGGCGCCCTAAGCGAGCTCGACACTGCCACCTCAGCTAACGCCACGGCGATCGCCTCCCTGCAAACCGGACAAGGTGGCCCCTCGACGTCGAACAACGCCGCGGGCGCCCCTAACTCGGTCGCCTCCGGCTCGAACGCGTCCGCGACCGGCTTCGGAGCCAAAGCGACGGCCGACAACACGACCGCCTTGGGCAACGGCTCGGCGGCGACGGGCAACAATGCGACTGCACTGGGGAACGACGCGTCCGCGACGGCGGCCAATGCCGTGGCGCTTGGCCAGGGCTCGGTCGCCGACCAAGCTAATACCGTGTCGGTCGGTGCCGCGGGGGCGGAGCGCAAGATCGTCAACGTCGCGGCGGGCACGCTGGCCTCGGGGTCGACGGACGCGGCCACCGGCGGCCAGCTCTACGAGACGAACCTGAACGTGGCGGCCATCCAGAACGGCACCGAGGGACTGTTCCGCGCCAACAACACCGCCGGCGCGCCGAAGGCTTCCGCGACAGGGAGCAACGCTGTGGCGGGCGGCTTCGGAGCCGTCGCGTCGGGCACCGACAGCTCGGCGGTCGGCTTCGGAGCAATCGCCGTGCAGGCGGGCGATACGGCCTTCGGGGCCGGCGCGGTAGCGAGCGGTGATCCCGCGACAGCGGTGGGCAACAATTCGACGGCGAGCGGTGACAACTCCGTCGCGCTCGGCGCTAACGCGACAGCATCCGCCAGCGGCGCGGTGGCGGTCGGCCAGGCCTCGAGGGCAGGATACGCCAACAGCGTCGCCATAGGACAAGGCGTGGCGACGACCCGCGTCAACCAGGTGCTGCTGGGAACCGCGACCAACACCTACTCGCTGCCCGGAGTCACCTCTGCGGCAAGCCTCGCGGCGCAGAGTGGTGCCGTACAGGTCGTTACGTCCGACGCCAACGGAAACCTCGCGACCACCAACGACGTCGCGACCGCTTCAAGCGTTGCGGCGCTGGACGGCCGCGTGAACGGGCTTACCCAGAGCGTCAACCAGTTGCAAAGGGATGTGAAGCGCGGCTACGAGGGTACGGCCATCGCCATCGCGTTAGCCGGCTCCGCGCTGCCGGACAACAAGCGTTACGCCCTGTCGGCCAATATCGGGGCATTTCGAGGCGAAGCCGCCTTCGGCGGCGTGCTGCAGGTCCGTGCCACGGAGAACCTCGTGCTCAACGGCGGCGTCGGAGTCGGCTTCCAGCGAGGCGGGGTCGGTGGACGCGTCGGCATGACCTACGCGTGGTAGGGCTCAGGCTGGCGCGGCACTGTTTAGCGGCCGTCGCGCTCATCTTCTCGATCCTGGGAGGCACGGCAGGTGCTCAGGTGCCCCCTGTGCCAGCCCCGCGCCCTGCGGCGCAGATCGACCGGAACGGGGTGCTGATCCTGGTTCGATCGACCCTCCTCGCCCTCCAGCAGGCAAACGAGACCGGCAACTACACGGTCATGCGCGACCTCGGCGCGACGGCCTTTCAGCAGACCAACACTGCGGCGCGCCTGGGCGAGATCTTCGCTACCCTGCGCGCCCAGAAGCTCGATCTGTCCGGCGTCGCCGTGCTGGATCCCCAGTTGACCCTGCTGCCGCAGATCGAGAGCAGCGGCGACATGCACATGAAGGGCTTCTTCCCCTCAGTACCAGTCCAGATCAATTTCGAACTCGCCTATGCGCCCGTGGCAGGCCGATGGCGTCTATCGGGCATCTCGGTCGGGCTCGACTCCTCAACGCCCGTCGCTCCTCCCGCGCCGATCGCGCCCCCGACGGCTCTGAAGGAGCCCGTCGGCTCGAAGCGGAAGCCTTGAGGCGACACCCGGAACAGCCTACGCGAGGTAGGGCAGACCGATTGCAACCAATCGCCATATTTAAGGTCCCAAAAAGGAATGGTCGTTGAAGCTTTAGCATCCGACCGGACTTTGCGAGTTTAAAATGTGCTGAGCCAAGATGACCGAGAGTTCTTTGCGGCAGAGCGTAGTACCAGCAGTAGGCAGGTGCCAGAAGTCTGCGATCTTGCTGTCAATTCGCGCCAACAACAACAGCTATGTCACCAAAGCGATGCTGCGCGCCTAGGTTGCCAAGGTTGGTCCGCTTTATGCGTTGTCGCGTTGTAAGCGCTCGCTGAGTTGGCGCGGCATGGAGGTCGAAGAACTTGCGCCGCACAGCTATCCGATCGCATCGTCCTAAGCCGCTACAGCCTCTATCAAAATTAAGTCAAAGATTACCTGAACGGCAGCCATTCCAGGCCGGCGCGCATTTCACAGGGCGCCTTCAAGGTGCGGCGAGAACAACAGCTTCTCGCTACCGCAGTCGGGGCAGCGCCACTCCGGCGGCAAGGTCGCGAACGTGGTTCCTGGCGAGATGTTTTGCTGGGGCACGCCCGCGCTTTCGTCGTAGATGTAATAGCAGCCCCGGCAGATGTATCGTCGACGCGTGCCGATCGACCTGGGTGCTGGTTCGGGGCGGACGGCGATGTCCTCGCCAGTTTCGTTCGCCGCAACAGTATCCCCCACCGCGATGGCGCCGTTCTGGCGGGCGATCAGGTAGACGCCGAGGTTCTTGTGCCCGAAGGCGGTTCGTAACGAGGTCGGAATGTCGAGGTCCCGACGTCCCGTGTCCGGGTTGACGTTGGTGGCCCCGCATCGACCGTTCACCCGGTCGACCAGGAAGGCCGTGTCACCGATCGTAATCTCGCTGCCGACCCAGTCGACTTCCTCCCAGGCTTTCGCACCATCGATGTAGATGTTGGCGCGGAAGCGAAGCGGATCCAGCGCAACGCCCCAGCGCTCTTCCAGGCTCCGGAGCGTGGCCAGGTTGATGAGCGAGATGACGCTATCGGGCTTGTCCATGAAGTGCCCGCCGCGGGAGCGGACCAACGCCGGCGGGTCTTTGAAGCTCGGCAGGAGCGTTTGAAAAAAGCGCTCCAGCGTTTCGCGATCCGCAGGATCGTTCAGGCAGCCAGCGGCAACCTGTCGGCCGCCCCGCCGCGCCGTGAGCCACATCGTGTCCACGTCGAGATCAGTTGCGACCTGAGCCAGCCCTTCATCCAGCATCAGCATGGCGAAAAGCCCCTTCTTGGCCCATTTCGGATTGTCGCGGTCGATGGGGGCCGTGGGTCGCGCAAGCGCAAAGATACGGTCGAACGGAAGAGGCTTGCCCACTTCGGTGTCGACTCGCGCGAGGGGCTGCGCGCTTAATCCCTTGACCGGGTACCGGTAGATGCTGCTGACGCTCGCCATGATGGGCCTTGGTCCTTGTGCGATCCTCGTCCCCGAGGGTGCACGGGTGCGCCGTGGCTTTGGTAGAGCCGGTTGCTGGCGAAAGCGGGAGTCCAGATGGGTCGGCGTGCGCCGCAACCGGTGCTGGATGGAGGGCGAGGTCTGCGGCGCACCCACAAGGTAAGTGGTGACATCGGCTTTCAGGTTGTCCACCGTATCGTCGATCGCCTCCGACAGGCGGTCGATGGCCTGCTCGATCTGCTTGGGAAGCAGGGCCCCGAAGCCAAGCAGAAGGGCGCGGCGGCCCAGGAGGGACGGGTGGATCGTGATCGCGCCTCCCGAGACGATTGAGTAAACGCCGATGCGGGATCGCCGGGCGAGGGTCTCGACAATCGAAGCGTCGGGCACGCCCGCGGGAAGGTGCCACAAAAGGTGGAGGCCCCCCGTCTCACCGCTGATGCTGACGTCGCCGAAGTTGCGGCGAAGGGCACCCAGCAGACAGTCGCGGTTCTCACGATAGTGCGCTCGCACGCGGGACACGTGGGTGGTGTAGCTGCTGCCTCTCATCAAGTCCGCAAGCGTGGCCTGTTCAAGCCAGGCATTGCCATGATCGAGCAGGTCCTTGGCCGCGATCACGGCCCCCGCGAGGCGCGGTGGCACGACCATGAAACCCAGCCCAAGGCCTGCCCCAAGCGTCCGCCCGAATGAGCCGAGATAGATCGTGCAGTCCGGCGCGCTTGCCGCAAGGGCGGGCGGGTTTGATCCCTCGAAGCGCAACTCCGCATCGGCGTCGTCCTCCAGGATGTAGCAGCCGCAGCGACGCGCCCAGGCCGCAATGCTGTCGCGACGCCTCGCCGAAAGCACGACGCCCGTTGGAAACTGGTGCGATGGCGTGACGTAGAGCAGCGCCGTCGCCCGGAGCGGCAGGTCGTCCGGAACGAGGCCTTCATCGTCGACCGCGACCCCGAGGGTCTCGCTTCCCGTCGCCTCGAAAGCGTAGAGGGCCGCCTGAGAGCCGGGATCCTCCAAGGCTGCAAGGGTGCCGCGATGCAAAAACAGGCGACTCGCCAAGCTAAGACCCTCCTGTACCCCGGAGACGATCACGATACGGCTGGGGTCGGCCGCGATGCCGCGTGTTGTGGCGACATGCAGCGCAATCGCCGAGCGCAATGCGGGGAGCCCCGCCGCCTCGCTGCCTTCCGTTAAGCCTCGGGCTCCGCCGTTTGTGAGATTCTTCTGGAGGTGACGCCGCCAGATCTTCAGCGGAAACAGCGCCGGATGGGCTCGTCCGGGGTAGAAGTCGAAAGACAGACGGCCGTGGGGGGCGGCCGAACGATGGGGCAACCGCACCGGAAAGGATGGCAGCGGCATCGACCAAGAGGGCTCGCACACGCCCAGGGGATTGCTCGAACCAGGTGTCGGGTCCGCTGGATGCAGCGCCGACACGAAGATGCCCGACGCCGGACGGGACTCGACCAGCCCTTCCATCATCAAGGCTTCATAGGCGCGCACAACGGTGTTGCGGGCCACGGTCAATTGCTCCGACAGGTGGCGCGACGAGGGCAGTCGTGTTCCGGCGGGCAGTCGTGCATGCGCAATGGCGTGCCGCAACTGCTTGACGATCTGGTCCGATAAAGCCTCGCCGCTGGACCGGTCCAAGAGCACAGGAACTTGCATTGACCGCCCCAGAGGACATTGTGCGCGCGTTCAAGGGCTTGATCGTAGTCCCAAGCCACACGAGTGCAATCAGACGGCGTTGCTGGTTCTATTGTTTCTGCTGCAACTGGACCCATGCTGGCCGGGCCGCACGCACCTCAGTGCAGCGTTCGAGCACGTGTGATGTTCGATCTTCGATCGGATGCCTTTTCGGCGGGCAACGAAGCACCGCGCCTATCGCAGTGTTCGGGCCGAGATGGACCCATCGAATTCGCCCGGCTTGGCTCTCTACGACGTTGCACTGCCGTGCCAGCCTCTGGCACCCTGACGAGTTTGCCGCCTTGCTGCGGGCTCCGTTCATGGCGGCAGAAGGAGCGGACAATGGCGATGAAACGCAGAGCTTGGCTGAAGGGGCTTGTCGCCTCGGCCATGGTGTGGACGACAGCGGGCTATGCCGTCGCGGCCGACGATACGATCAAGGTGGGCGTTCTCCACTCCTTATCGGGCACGATGGCGATCAGCGAGACCATCCTGAAAGATGTCATGCTGATGCAGATCGCCGACCTCAACGCCAAGGGTGGATTGCTGGGCAAGAAGATCGAACCCGTGGTCGTCGACCCCGCTTCCAACTGGCCCTTGTTCGCCGAAAAGGCGCGCGAGCTGATCAGCAAGGACAAGGTCGCAGCCGTTTTCGGGTGCTGGACCTCCGTGTCCCGCAAATCCGTGCTGCCGGTGTTCGAGGAACTCAACGGCCTCCTGTTCTACCCGCTCGAATACGAGGGTGAGGAAGACTCCTATAACGTTTTCTACGGCAGCTCCGTGCCCGACAACAAGGCGATCCCGGCTGTCGAGTATCTGATGAGTCCGGACGGTGGCAACGTGAAACGCTTCGTGCTCGAGGGAACCGACTACGTCTACCCCCGCACAAGCAACAAGATCATTCGAGCCTTTCTCAAGTCCAAAGGCGTGGCGGACGACGACATTTTCGAGAACTACACGCCGTTTGGCTTCGCGGATTGGCAAACCGAGGTCACCAAGATCAAGGCTTTTGGGTCGGCCGGCAAGAAGACCGCCGTGGTCTCCACCGTCAACGGTGACGCCAATGTTCCGTTCTACAAGGAACTCGGCAATCAGGGCGTGAAGGCCACCGACATCCCGGTGATCGCCTTCTCGGTGGGCGAGGAGGAACTCGCCGGCGTCGATACCAAGCCGCTCGTCGGCCATCTTGCGGCATGGAGCTATTTCCAGTCTGTCGATACGCCCGAGAACAAAGCCTTCATTGCCAAATGGCGAGCCTATTCCAAGAAGCCCGACAACGTCACCAATGACCCCATGGAGTCGGCCTACATCCTTTTCCACATGTGGGCCCAAGCCGTGCAGCAAGCTGGAACGACGGACGTCGATGCCGTTCGCCAGGCCATGGTCGGGCAGAAGTTCAGGTCTCCATCGGGGGTGGAGGTGACCATGCTGCCGAACCATCACATGGCTAAGCCCGTGATGATCGGCGAGATCCAGGGCAACGGCCAGTTCAGCATCGTCTATCAAAGCGCAGCGCTTCCCCCGAAACCCTGGAGCCCTTATGTGGATGCCAACAAGGGGAAAGTGGCCGACTGGTCGTGGCCAAACGTGTGCGGTGGTTGCACGACGCCGAAGTTTTCGACCTTCTGATAATGCAACTTGACCGACACCAAGGCTGAATAGCCGTCCGTCGGCTTCGCCCCGAACGGCGGGTTCTGAGATATCCTCTCGGAAGCCGCCGTTCTCCTTTCGGCCAGTTCTCGCCATTCGGAAATCGGCATGCCTGTGTTCAGCACGGCTGATCCTCTCAGATTGAGCGCCCAATCGCTTCTGTGTGGGTAGATTGCGGGGCTGCCGGATGATGAATCGAAATTCGCCAACGATCGCAGTGCCCATCTATGCCTTGTCGGGCGCGCCATTCCCTTTGTCTCTTAGTTGACAGCTAGGCGTCGCGCTGCCAGGGTTCGCCCAACTGGATCTGAAGGCCTAGAATTGGCATCTCGCCTGAATGGCGATTGCAAATGGCTTGCGAGCGCGTCGGATCGAAAGCCAGCGTAGAAGGCAGGCTTGCTCTGCGAGCGACTGTGTCCCCCGAGAAGCGCTACATACCAGAGTGTAGCCGATGATTTCACCCCGAATCCTGTCCGTGTATCGGGTCGAATGGTCTTCGGTACAGCCACGCTTGTGACCCCGTCCGCGCCCTCGATGCCCTGAAGGCAGTCCGACTGGTCGGCATGGCCGTGGGCGAGGTGTACGGATCGAGGGCGAGACTGAAGTGACGAACGAGTTCTGCCTCTTGACGTTCCTCTCCAGAGTGTTCTCAATCGAGGCCCGTATCGGAGTGCCGTCATGAAATCCGCTTTCTTCGCGCTGGTCGCTGTGTCGCTGCTGACGGGCTCAGCCCTGGCGCAGACGCCGGCGGCGCCTGCTGCCGCCCCGACCGTTCCCGCCAAGGCGCCCGTGGTCCGCACCGCGAAGTCGCTCGACTGCTCGAAGGAAGCCGACGCCAAGAGCCTGCACGGCAAGCCGCGCAAGCACTTCATGTCGAGCTGCAAAAAGGCCTGAAGGGTTGCAGGCGTCGCGGGCCAGCGTTTTACCCCGAAGCCGGTATCCGATAGAATTATCCCTCAACGAGGGCTGACAGATGAGCGTCGCAGAAGAATTGGCTGATCTCGCCGAGGTCGTGCGGGATCAGGTCGCGCAAGGCATTGCGCGAGATCTGGCGATCAAGGTTCTGGTCGGCTTGGTGGCCCAGATGGTCGGCGAGGATCAGTTCAAGGAGCTTGCGGTCGGCCACCTGAAGGCGATCCAGCGCCTCGAGGCCGGCGACGAAGCCGAAACCGAAATGAACGACAAGGTCGCCGATCACTTCCACGATTTGTTGATCGAGTCGGCGGAAAGCGGTCTCAACTAGGAATCGAGCTAGTCAGCGGCTTGGCTGATGAAGCGTAACAGGTCTGCCAATGGAATCGAACGCTGCCAGAATGCACGAGATCCGCGTGAAGGCGGAGGACGAGATCGAACGCATCCTTCTCGAGCATCACGCCTCGCCTGAGACCTCGCTCGACACTGACCGGCTGCGCCACGCCATGGATCTGGCGATCGCAGCCACCATCGTCGAGAACAAGATCAAGGTGCGCGGCAGTTCCGTGTCGGCCTCGAGCGTTCCTTAAAGCATCTGCCGGCGTCTTATCGGCAGATGCGGACGGGGCCGTCATAGGTTTCTCGGATAAAGCAGTGGCGTGGTCGGTACCCGCCATCCTCATAGAAACCCGGGCCAGGGCCATAGCTATACCCTCCGCCATGGTAAGGGTGCGGCACGTAGGCGTAGTCCGGGTTCTCGTTATCTTTGCAATAGCCGTAATGCGACCGATGGCCAAAGGGCCCACACCCATCGCTGGCCAAGGTGAGACCCCCGTCGGCTCCGGGGACCGCCCGCAAGGGCACGGCTTGCGCCGGCAAACCAACAGACACGACCGCCAAAGCGGCAACCGCCAAGCACAACACGCGCATTCCCAGGACTCCCGTAAGCCGTACTGCCTTTTATCTCCGGCTGGATGAACAGGGCATGTCGAAAGAAGGCTCAGAGTCGATTTCAGCCCACCATCGTAGTCTCGAGGGGCGTTTGTAGATCATCTGCCCGACCCATGATCACGCTTTAGCGGCGGACAACGGCAACTGCAGCGTTGACAGTTGGGAAGTCCAAGCGGCGAAGGACGTGATCGCTACCAGAGATGATGCCCAGCCTCAACGCGCCAAGAAGGTCATAATTGACGCTTGCCAGTAAACTCACCACGGTTGCTCGGTCGAAACGTTCTTAAAGTGAGGTCTCGCGTACCGTCTCGAGCGGCCCTTTCCTTCACAGGGCATCACCGATGCGATTGGCATCGTAACCATTTGCATGGACGACGACCACCTTGCATCGCCCCCATCCGGTGCTTCGGAGACTCCACGCACAAGTGCCACACGCAGTAAGGGCTGGTCCCATGAATGCGACAACATTCTTGGGCCATCTCGTTGAGCCCGGATCAACGCGCGTGACCTAGCGTGTCGAAGGGGCTGGCGTCCCGCGATGGGAGAAACAGCCCAGCTTGTAACAGCCGAAGAGAGCCGCCGCCCCAACCCCGATGGCAAGCTTCGTGCCTGTCGACAGGCCGGCTGATTGCGGCTCACTCGGCTTGCTGGCCGAGGTCGCCCCACTCCCCGTCAGCGTAACGTCTACCCGCTGCGCGTCCTTGGGGCCGCCTTTCGGTGGCATATAGTCGACCGAAATCCGGTCGTCGGGGCGCTTCGAGCCGATGTAGGCCGCAAAGGCGGCGACATTGGTGAACACCTTGCCGTCGACGGCGATGATCTGATCGCCGACCCGGAAGCCGGCCTTGTCACCTGGGGAGCCGGACGTCACTCCGTTGACGCGCAACAGCTCGAAGGTCATGCCGCCGCTCGTGATGTGCTGCGCCCGCCCGACGTTCAGCCCCAGCTTCCCACCGCCTTTCGGCAGGGCATTGGCTTGGTCGGCTGTGAACGACTGGTAGCCCATTTGATTGTCGGCGAGCGCGACGCTGGGAAGAAGCTGCGATCCGAGCAACGACGCCGTCACAAACGCCGCGGCGATGCGGTTGACCATGAAAAATCTCCGTCGAGAGAAAGCCGGCGCCGAGGAGGGCACCGGCCGGATGGATCAGACCGAGACCGAACCTTCGTCCGGCAGCTGGCCATTCGGCGTCATGCCGTTCACGGCGGCCGGCAGATGCTGGCTCAGTTGGGACAGGAAATCCCCTGGCTGCATGCCGGCCTGGTTGGCCATGTCGTTGACCCGGTCCGCGCCGAAAACGTTTTGGAGCTGGTCGGGGGAAACGGGATGGTTCGACCCATTGCCCACCCACGAATCGGCCACATGGCCGAGGCCGGCATTCTGGAACTGTGACAGCAAACCGCCAAGCCCACCGCCGCCGAGGGCGCCACCCAGGCCGGAAGACGCCATACCGCCTTGCTGCGCGCCGCCCCCGCCGAGGATGCTCGATAATACAGCCCCCATCGGCGAGGAGGTCCCGCCGGATGCGCCACCCAGCAGGTTCCCCAAAACGGAATCAAGAATGCCCATGTGTTTCTCCTCGATGGACGCCGTCTTCGGCGTGATTGTGATCGGCTTGGACGAGACGATCGTCAGGGATGATCCGCCCTTCCCGATCGATATGGTCCACAGTCGCCACTTGGCGACGGAGCGCGACCGGGATGTGCGACACCTTGTGCTCGACGCGTCGGCGGATATGCAGCTCTTCCTTGAGGACGAGTTGCTTGACGACCACGGATCGCTCCTCGAGCACCGGAACGATGACCGTATCGCCCTCTGTCCGCACGGCAGGCGCGACCTCGACGACGCGATCGATCGGCACCCGTGTGACGTCGACCACGGCGCGGTCGAGGGCGATCTCGGCAATATGGTCGTACGTTTCGGTCCGCGTCGAAACCCGGACCTTCCCGGTCACGATCTGCCGCTTCGAAAGCTCGAGGGCTTCTTCGGCGACGAGGATCACATCGGGCGCCTCCTCCCTCGGCAACGCCGCCACGCCGGCAGGCTCGCCAGAGCGGTCTGTCAGGAGGTCGGGATTGTGATCGTTCATAGCGCGTCCCGATGGGAGGGCATGCGAGCCGCACGAGGCGCGGCCCGTATCGTTTGTCAGACCGGCGCGGTGCGATCCGCGCCGGGCCTTATCCTGACCACACCACATCGTCCGTCGAACCAGCCCACAAAGGCTTCCAGCAGCAACGTCCTAGGTCCGAACAAAACTCGACGTAAAAACGCCAATGCGACTGCATTTGCCGCCGCTAGGGCCCTTCGGTTTGCCGGACCGACGGCGTCGTCATCCTATGAACACCCTTGACCGGCGGACCTCACGCCGCGGTCCACCGGCTTTTGGCCTCTGCGGCGGAGATCTTCAGCACGACCGTGCTGTCGACGGACTGCACCCAGTCGGTCGGGATCAGGTGATGCGAGCCACCCGACACCGGGTCCGTACGCTTGAGCTTGATGGTGGTCCCGTCCACGTGATCGACGACGCCGACATGCTGGCCATCGGACCCGATCACCTTCATGTCCTTTGCCCGCTGGATCGCATCGGTATCGGCGAACAGCGAGACCGATGGGGCAGCGGCGCGGGTGTCCTCGATGTCAACGTGGGTCTTACGCAGGGTGTCGGTGACGGTTTCGGCGCGGTCGGCGACAACCTTGCGAATGCCAATTTCCTCGACGACTCGCGCCGTCTTGGCCACCACCGCTTCTTCCTTCATCTCCTCGACCTCGACCGTGCGGTCCTGAAACAGGTCGGCACCGAGGGCCGCCGCCCCGAGCGGACGGTCGACCGGGCGACGCTCGACGCTGACCGTTTCGTCCCGCAGGTTGACCTGCTGCGAAAACGGGGTCTCGACCACGGAGCTATGGATGCGGACCTTGCCCCGGTTGACGGCGCGCTTGCCGACCGTGATCGACTCCTCGGCCACCTGGATCACGTCGTCGCCACCGGAGACGCCAGCCGCCGCCACGGGCGTCGAGGCGCGGTAGGCCTGCTGCGATGAGGGCGTCGACAACACGCCTGCGGCCGCTGTATCGGCATGAACCTGCGTGGCCGGCGTCATCGAGCGCAGGGGCCTCGCGCCTTGATCGGCAACGCCTCCACCTGTGACGGTAGCCCCGCCACGCCAACCTTCGCTACGCCATGTCGCTTCGCGCTCATCGAGATCGACGGTGCCGTGCTGGTCGAGAATTTCGATGGCTTCGTCGACCTTTGCATCGTCGACCCGCGCCGTCACCATGATGGCGCCGCGACGGACGCCTTCGGCATAGGCGTGATGATCGTCCGAACCGCCGAACGCTTCTTCGAGCGAGGCCCAGAACCCTTTCGTCTGCGGCTCCGCAGCGCCGGAATAGGCCGTTGCGGCCGACTCGGGCGAAACCGTCAGCTCGCCATCGGGAATACCGGCTTGCCGCAGCATCAGCACGGCATTGTTGGCGTATTCGCGGCTATCGTAGAACGCAGTGATCGTGTGCTTGGACATGATGTGCTCCTCCGATGAGCCGGAACGCTCGGCTGCGCGAACGCAATCGAGCGACGTCGAGCACGCGTGGAACAACACCGCGCGAGCCAAACCGTTCGGCTTCATCGATTGTCGCCAGGGCGGCGACTGAGACCGGGGATGGGTGCTACCTCGTCCACGCCTCCGGTCAGGCGTAGGAAGGCATCGAAACACCACATTCACCTCGCGACGCGAGGCTGGACTGCTTCCCGGCTGCTTGGCAGCGGCCGGGTCCTCCCAAAGAGGTCTTTGCGATGGATGAACCACGGCATGGACGCCAAGGTTCCGTTCGTCGAACCAACAAAATGTCGGTTCTTACATCAGCTCGCGGCGGAGGTGCTGGTCAAGCTTTCGATCTGCCCGAGCAGGCGCGCGAAGTCGACAGGTTTGGAATGATAATCCGTGCAACCGGCCGCCAGTGCCTTCTCCTTGTCGCCCGACATGGCATGTGCCGTGAGGGCGATGATGGGCAGGGTCGCGGTCCGTTCGTCGGCCCGCAGCATGGAGGCGACGGTCCAGCCATCCAGGACGGGCAGGTTCATGTCCAACAGGATGATGTCGGGCGCAACCGTGATGGCCTGGTCGAAACCGGCCTTGCCGTCGGTGGCCACCACCACGTCGAAGTTCCGGCGTTTCAGGCGTCGGGACAGAAAATCCCAGATCTCTTCATGATCTTCGACCAGCAGGATCTTCATCGTTCCTTCCATTCCCGGCACTGTTGCTTGCACCGTCCAGCACCATCGCGGACCGTGTTCTGGGCGCTGCGGCGGCATCCTGCACTGGCCGCAAACCCTGTTGCCTCCGCCCTGGCGATCCGATTCGCGATCGGCCGTCAGCGTGCCCAGGCCCTTTCACCAAGTCCTTGGTGTCCAGACCTCGGCGTCGGCAGGTTCGAAAGCCGCTTAAACCATCGCGCCCTCGCCGCCATCTGAGGCGTAAAGCGGCACTGGTATTGCCGCATCAGGCACGATGGTGTGCCAGCACCTTCAGGACTGCGGGCTGCCCCTTGCAATCCGTCGTCCCGTTACGCCCCGCTCCCGCCCCCACACGATCAATCGCGCGCGGGTGCGAACCCCCGTCTTGCGGAACAGCGACGCGACATGGTTGCGCACGGTGTTGGCCGATAACGAAAGCTTGGCCGCGATGGCGGGGTCTTCGAGGCCTTGGCAGACGAGCGTCAGGATTTCGCGCGCCCGGGGCGGCAATTCGCCCAGTTCCGAGAAGGCGTGGGTGGCGGCGTCTGGCCCGTCGTCGGCCTGCCGCGCGAGCTTCTCCATCACCGCATCCGTGAACCACGCAGTGTCCCGCATCACGGCTTCGATGGCGCCCGCGACCTCGACATGGGTGCGGTCGTAGTTCGACACGTTCTGCGCCGCAACCAGCATGCAGTTTTGTTGTCGGATCGTCACGGCTTCGGCCGAAACCAGGCAGGCCAAAACATCGCCCGTCTTCGTCTTCAGGCGCAGTTCGAGGTTGCGGGCACGACCATCCTTGCGCAGCAGCCGCTCGATCTCGCCATCGGCCTTTGCATCCGACCACAGCGGCAGGTCGACGGCGGCGCGCCCCACGATGTCGGCCACGAGGTAGCCTGTTTCTTCCGTGAAGGCGTCGTTGATCAGCAGCACCTTGCGTTCATGGCGAAGTGCCAAGAAGGTCGGGACCGGTGTCAAACGGAACGCCACCGCGAAGCGTTCCTCGCTCTGCTTCAGGGCGGTTTCCGCCTGACGTCGATCGTCGAGGTCCGCGAAGGTGAACAACATGCATCGCGTGACCCCCACCTCGATGGGCTGGCCAGCCACCATGACGCATTTTTCGCCGCCGTTCGGCAGCTGGAGCATGGCCTCCATCTGAGGAATGGTGCGGCCTTCCTTCAATCGCTCGATGGCCAACTCGCGCCGTGCCGCGCCCTCCAGCACGTCGACCTCGTAGATGGATCGACCTACGACCTTGTTCTCGTCGTAACCGGTCATTTCCAGGAAGCCGCGGTTGACCCTCATGTGGCGAAGGTCTTCGAGCCGGACGATCAGCGCAGGCGCCGGATTGGCGTTGAAGGCCCGCTCGAAGCGCTCCTCGGCGTGGTAGCGCTCCGTTTCGTCGTCGAGGATCAGAACCAGGCAATCGGGGACGCCCTGTTCGTCGAGCAGCACCAGGCTGCGGATGCGGTGGGTCCATTGCGGCTCGATCGCACCGGCGGGCGCAACCTCGACCACGACCTCGTCGAAGGCCTCGCCGGCCAGCACGCGCTCCATCGGGTAGGTGCCTTCGGCGAGGCGGTGCCTGTTGCGGTAACGCAGCTCGAAGCGCCGGCGGTATTCGGCGACGTCGCCGCCCAGCGCGTCCAGCTCGGTCACCCCGTGCATGTCGAGCGCGGGTTTGTTGGCCCATTGGATGGTCTGGTCGGTGCCGATCAGGATCACGCCGTCACTGACCCCGGCCACGATCTGACGGAGGTGCCGCATACCCAGGTGATGGCGCGGAAGATCATCGGTCATCGCCGGCCTCCGGTGCGGACGGCGTGCGGGGGGGCGGCATCGTGGCCGGCAGCGAGAGCGTGAAGGCGCTGCCTTGGCCAGGCACGCTGTTCACCGCGACGTCGCCGCCCAGCATCGTGACGAAGGCCTTGGTGAGGGAAAGGCCCAAGCCGGTCCCGCCGAACCGCCGCGTGGTGGAGGCATCCGCCTGGGTGAAGCGGGTGAACACCTTGCCAAGCTGCTCGGCCGTCATGCCGATGCCGGTATCCTCGACCTTGAAGTCCAGCCATGCCTCTGATCCGGGCCGGGCCATGCGGGTCACCGACAGCGTGATGGCGCCGCGATCGGTGAATTTGGCAGCGTTGCTGAGCAGGTTGAGCAGCATCTGGCGGAGCTTCGTCACGTCCGAGCGCATGACGCCCAAGCCGTCCCCGACCCGCACGACCAGCGTGTTGTTCTTCTTGGCGACGAGACTCTCCACCGTGGCGGCGACGCCGCGCACGATCGCTTCCACCTCGAAGCTTTCGGCGAAAACCTCCATCCTGCCGCTCTCGACCTTGGCGAGGTCGAGGACG
Source organism: Lichenihabitans sp. Uapishka_5 (assembly GCF_033947565.1). Classification (NCBI taxonomy): domain Bacteria; kingdom Pseudomonadati; phylum Pseudomonadota; class Alphaproteobacteria; order Hyphomicrobiales; family Lichenihabitantaceae; genus Lichenihabitans; species Lichenihabitans sp. Uapishka_5. Next base: position 16,811 of record NZ_JARPVX010000015.1, on the reverse strand, counting down.
TCGTTGATGAGGCCGAGCAGATGGCGGGCGTTCGACTCGATCTTGACCACATCGCCGACCAGTTCGCCCGCCGAGGCGCCATCCAGGATGAACTCCCGCATCATCTCGCTGTAACCGATGATGGCCGACAGCGGCGTGCGCAGTTCGTGGCTCATGTTGGCGATGAAGTCGCTCTTGGCGCGGTTCGCGCCCTCGGCCGCCTCCTTGGCGTCGCGCAGATCCTGTTCGGCCGTCTTGCGATCGGTGATGTCGAGGGCGGTCCCGATCAGGCGCCGGCGACCCCGCCGATCCGTCACATAGTCGGCCCGGCGCGTCAGCCAGCGCACCTCGCCGGTATCGGCCCGCCTGATGCGGTACTCGACCGACCGGGCGTCATGTCCGGCCCGGCGGCGCGCCTCGTTGGTCGTATGCTGGCGATCGTCCTCGTGCACCAAGGCTTCCAACATGGTCGTGGGCGCGCTGGCCTGCGGCTCCAAGCCGAACAACCGCCAGAACAGATCCGACCCCCGGGTGATGCTGCGCTCCACGTCGGTTTCGAACGTACCGACGCGACCCGCCTCCTGGGCCAGCCGCAAGGTTTCTTCGCTAGCCCGAAGGTCGCGGATGATTTCAGCCTCGGCGACGCTGCCAAGCCCGGCCGCCACGACGCCGGCCAGGAGCTGCACGACAGTCTCATCGGCCTCCGTGAACGCATCCGTCTTGGCCGACTGCAGTTTGAGCACCCCGACCACTTTGCCCTGGCGCACCACAGGCGCAATGCTCATCGAGCGTATGCCCAGACGCCGGGCCAGCGTGGGATCGACCCGCTCGTCGTTCTCGGCATCGCCCGTGGCGAGCGCCCGTCCCTCGCGCAGGCAGCGCCCCGAGAGCGTGTCGGCCAGGGCCAGCCGCAACCCGAGAAACGGGGTCAGGTCGCCCGCCACGGCCTTGTAGACAAGCTCCTCGCCCTCGCGCAGTTCGACCACCGCGCCATCGGCGTTGCCGATGACGTTCATGGCACCGGTAACCACGGCGTCCAACACGGTCTCGAGGTCGTCGCCCGCCGAGCCGATCCCGTGTTGCATGCCGACCATCGCCCGCTGGCGTTCAGCATCGCGGCGGAGGAAGCTCTCGATGCGTGCGCGATCCTGCAGCGCGGCGTCGCGTTGCCGGAGCGTGCGGCGCAGCTCCATCTGGGCCATGACCTGCCGGGCCAGCGCCCGAAGGCCGGTGGCCTGTTCGTCGCTGAGGCCTGCCGGGCGGGGGCGGGTGTCGATCACGCAGAGCGTGCCGAGCTTGGTGCCGGCTGGGGTCTGCAGCAGGGCACCGGCATAGAACCTGATGTGGGGCTCGCCAATCACCAGCGTGTTGTCCCGGGTGCGCTGGTCGAGCGCCAGGTCCGGGATGATCAGAATATCGTCCTGGCGCAGCGCATGGGCGCATACGGATTGGGAGATGGGGGTCTGGCTCGGCGCGAAGCCGACGCGCGCCTTGAACCATTGCCGCTCCGCGTCGACCAGGCTGACGAGCGCCACAGGCGTTTGACAGAGCGCCTTCGCCACCTGCACGATGTCGTCGAAGCCGGTTTCGGCCGGGGTGTCTAGAATGGCATAATCGGCCAGCACGCCCAGCCGGGCGGATTCGGCCATCGCCGGGGTTGCGGGTTCGGTCATCCGTCGACCTTGGCCGGTGGAACGAGCCCACGCAACTGCCCGGTCAAGGTCCCGAGGCTGGCCGTCTTGCTGACGATGCCATCGGCCTCCCGCAGCCGTGCCCGATCGGCCGCCGACAGGTCTCGCGCGCTGAACACCAGCACGGGCAGGTCGGCACAGCCCGGTTTTTCCCGCAGCGCGTGCAGGAATGCGAACCCATCCATCACCGGCATGGTGAGATCGAGCAGCACGGCGCGCGGTGGGCCGTGCATCACCTTTTCCAAAGCCTCCTTGCCGTTGCTGGCCTCGATCACGCTCCAGCCCTGGCGCTCCAGCGCGGTCCGCACCCGCTCGCGCACATCGGGGTCGTCGTCCACCACCAGCACGTCGCCCTCCGCATCGCGGAACCGCTCCATCACGGTCTTCAGCCTGTCCCAGGCCACGGGCTTGTCGATGTGGTCGGCGGCCCCGAGCGTGGCGCTCAACCCCTTGTCGTTGGTGAAGGTCACCATCACCACGGGGATCTTGGCCAGTTCGGGATCCGCCTTGAGTTCCGTCAGCACCGCCCAGCCGTCGACATGCGGCATCATCACATCGAGCGTGATGGCGCGCGGCTTGACCATGCGGGCGATCTCGAGGCCGCTCGGCCCGTTCGCAGCCGTACGCACGGCGAAGCCCTGCCGTTCCAGGAACTTGACCATCAGGTCGCGCTGGGCCGCGTCGTCGTCGATGACCAGCACGGTTTGGCGGGCATCCTCCTGGGTTCGGACGGGAAGGCCGCTATCCTCCTGATCGCCGTCCATGTCGCGCTCGGGCATGGTGGCTGGAAGGCGCAGCGTGAAGGTCGTTCCCGCGCCGTGGACGCTGGTGACCGCGATGTCGCCGCCCAGCAGCCGGCTGAACGCGCGCGTGATGGCGAGCCCCAGGCCCGTGCCGCCGAACTTGCGGGTGGTCGTCTCGTCGGCCTGCGAAAACCGTTGGAACAGCCGGCCGAGTTGCTCGGCCGTCATGCCGATGCCGGTGTCGCTGACGCGGAACTCGATCTCTGCCTGGGCGCCCTCTCCGGAACGCGCGACCGCCAAGGTGATGCGGCCGCCATCGGTGAACTTGGCCGCGTTGCTGAGCAGGTTGAACAAGCATTGGCGCAGCTTAACCACATCGGTGTGCATGGCGCCGACAGCTTCGGCGGCCTCGATCACCAGCGTGTTGTTCTTCTGATGCATCAGCGACCCGACCGTGGCCGCGACCTCCTTCAAGAGATGGGACACGTCGACATCCTCCGCAAAGGTGTCCATCCGGTTCGCCTCGATCTTCGACAGGTCGAGAACGTCGTTGATGAGGCTGAGGAGGTGCTTGGCGTTCGCATTGATCTTGCGCAGGTCGTTGATCAGGCCGGTTTCGCCGAGCTCCTCGACCTCCTCCTCCATCATCTCGCTATAGCCGATGACGGCCGACAGCGGCGTGCGGAGCTCGTGACTCATATTGGCGAGAAACGTGCTCTTGGCCCGGTTGGCCGCTTCGGCAGCTTCGCGAGCGACCTCGGCCTCTTCCTTAGCGAGGGCGAGGGTCGCTTCCCGCTCATTCAACGCCGCATTGGCGCGGCTGAGATTGCCAAGCGTGACCTCGTTGTCGAGGATCACTTGTCTGACGGCGGTGCAGACCATGATCATGGCGCTGCAAACGATGAAGAACTCGAGCAGGGAGATTTCCTGCGGCCCGCTGAGCCGCCAGCCCTTCTCCGGCCCGGTGAAGAAGCTCGCTGCCGCGATGCCCGAGGCCAGCGTCGCGGCAGCGCCGGAACCCTGGCCGAGCGCGAGGGCCACAAGAAAGACGATCGGCAGGTAGAGCAGGTAAGGCGCGGTATCGAGCGGCACGACCAGACGAAACGTGGTGATGATGACCACAACGGCAATCGTGCCGCCATATCGGGCCCACACGGGGAGAGCCTGACGGGACAGGAACCTGAGAAAATCGTGCATGGCCGCGCTCCACCGGTGGGCCACCGGCGACCGGCATGCTTGTTCTAACAGATCAGCCCGGCTGGTGCGTAGTAGGACCGGCGGCGGCGATCACGATCAGCGTGGGACGGTGGAGCCGCCCCGACGGTCGCGCGAGCATTTTGCGGCTGATCGGCTGGCCTTTCGCACCGTTAAGGGTGCGAGAGCCCGGGCGTGGCGCTGTGATGCGGGGATCGCCTGTCGCGATCCAAGCCACGCGGCCCGGGCTGGCAAGTTCGCCATAAGTTCGTTTCATGCGGCGCGGACCGCAGGGAGGGTGCCGGCGTCGGCATGGCGGGCCCTGAACCGGGCGAGTTCTGCGGGCCGGGCCAGCGTGCCGGTGAAGATCTCGACATAATGCGGAATGCGCTGCAGCCGGTCGGTCAGGCTTTCGCTCGTGTCCATCGAGATGTAGCCGATCTGCGTCAGGTAGATGGTGCGAGCCCGGACATCAGCGGCGGTCGCATCGAAGCCGAAGCGGACAAACATGGCCGTGAGCGCTGCCAGGCGGGCCGCGTCGGCTTCCGCAAGCGCGGCTCCGACCTCCGGAACATGCTGGCCCCAGCCGCGTACCGCGACTTCGAAACGGGCATCAAACAGCGTCGCGTCGAGCCAGCAGTCGAACAGGTTGAGGACCGCCTCCGCGATGGTTTCCGCATAGGCGGCCGTCTGCCTGACAAGGCCGCCGGTGTTGGTGTCGCGCCATTGTTCGAGCAGCGCCGCCAGCAGGGCGCCGCGATCGGCGAAGAACCAATAAAAGCTCGTGCGCGACAAGCCGAGCTTGCGTCCGAGCGGCAGGATCCGCACGGCATCGACGCCGGATTCGAGCAACAAAGCATGGGCGGCCTCGAGCCACAGCGCGCGCGAGCCCTTCGGGCCGGTTTCGAGGATCGTGTCCGCCACCATCGGCATAGCCAACCAGAGTCACGGCGGGAGCGCAAGACCGCCGTACAGATCCGTCCATAATCTTGACAGGGGTGTACACCCTTCTATCGTGAAGCGATTGCAGACCTTTAAGGATCGCACCGCATGGACCCGATGGACCCCCTGCTGCAGCCCTTCCAGCTCAAGCACCTGAGGCTCAGGAACAGGATCCTGACGACCGCACATGAGCCGGCCTATGCGGAAGATGGGCTGCCCAAGGAGCGCTACCGCGCTTATCACGTTGCGCGTGCCAAGGGCGGCATCGCTCTGACCATGACGGCGGGGTCGGCCTCGACGTCGCGCGACAGCCCACCGGTGTTCAACAACGTGCTGGCCTACAAGGACGAGGTGGTGCCGTGGATGCGGGACCTCGTCGATGCCTGCCACGAGCACGGCGCCGCCGTGATGATCCAGCTGAGCCACCTCGGCCGCCGCACCCGCTGGGACAAGGGCGACTGGATGCCCGTGGTGTCGCCGTCCCACCACCGGGAGGCCGCCCATCGCGCCTTCCCGAAGAAGCTGGAAGACTGGGACCGGACGCGGATCGTCAAGGATTACGGCGATGCCGCGGAACGCATGAAGGCGGCCGGGGTCGACGGCATCGAACTCGAAGCCTACGGCCACCTGCTCGACCAGTTCTGGTCGCCGCTGACCAACGAACTCGAGGCACCCTATGGCGGCTCGGTCGACAACCGCTTGCGCTTCATCTTCGACGTGCTGGGCGAGATCCGCGCCAGGGTCGGGTCGGCCTTCATCGTCGGCATCCGCTATGCGGCCGACGAGGCGCAGGAGGGCGGCCTCAACAAGGCGGACGGCCTCGAGCTATCCCGTCGGCTGAAGGCCAGCGGCCTGGTGGATTTCCTCAATATCGTGCGGGGCCACATCGACACGGACCCGGGCCTGACCGACCTTATCCCGATCCAGGGCATGGCGTCGGCGCCGCACCTCGACCTCGCCGGCGAGATCCGGGCCGAAACGCACTTCCCGACCTTCCACGCCGCCCGCATTCCGGACGTGCCCACGGCGCGCCACGCCGTGCAGTCCGGCAAGGTCGACATGGTCGGCATGACGCGGGCCCACATGACCGACCCGGACATCGTCCGCAAGATCATGGCGCGCCGCGAGGACGACATCCGCCCCTGCGTCGGGGCCAATTATTGCCTCGACCGCATTTACCAGGGCGGCGCCGCCTACTGCATCCACAATGCCGCGACGGGCCGCGAGGAAACGATGCCGCATGCCATCCCACCGGCCGAAATCCGGCGCAAGGTGGTGGTGATCGGCGCCGGCCCAGCGGGCCTCGAAGCCGCCAGGGTGGCGGGGGAGCGCGGCCATGCCGTGACGGTGTTCGAGGCCGCCAGCGAGGCCGGTGGCCAGATCCGGCTGACGGCCCGCAGCGCGCGCCGGCGCGAGATGATCGGCATCGTCGACTGGCGCGTGGCGCGGTGCGAGGCGCTCGGCGTACGCTTCCGTTTCAACACCTACGCGGAGACCAGCGACGTGCTGGCGGAGCAACCGGACGTGGTGATCGTGGCGACCGGTGGGCTGCCCCATACCGCCGTCCTGCAAAGCGGCAACGACTTGGTGGTGTCGGCCTGGGACATCATCTCGGGCGACGTCAAGCCGGGCAGCACCGTGCTGATCTTCGACGATGCCGGCGACCATGCGGCCTTGCAGGCGGCCGAGATCATCGCCGCCACGGGTGCCAAGGTCGAGATAATGACGCCCGACCGCGCCTTCTCGCCCGAGGTGATGGCGATGAACCTCGTGCCCTACATGCGGTCACTGCAAAAGCGCGACGTCACCTTCACGGTGACGTTTCGGCTCGACGCGGCCGAACGCGCCGGCAACCAGATCCGGGCCACGGTCGGCAGCGATTACGGTGGGGTGGAGAAGCACCGCCTTGTCGACCAGATCGTCGTCAACCACGGCACGCGACCGCTCGACGAACTCTACTTCGAGTTGAAACCCTTGTCGCGCAACGAGGGTGCGGTCGATCACGACGACCTGATCGCCGGACGGCCGCAGGCGCTGTCGCCACATCCGGATGGCGCCTTCCAGCTGTTCCGCATCGGCGATGCGGTCGCGGCGCGCAACACCCATGCGGCCATCTACGACGCGTTGCGGCTTGTGAAGGACCTTTGAAGCCGCTGGCCGGCGCGCGCTAGCGGGGTCCGAGCTCGCGGATCAGCGCCGCGTCGAAGCCGTCGGGGTCCTGCATCTGCGGCGCATGGCCGAGGTTTGGGAAGGTGATCAGCTTGGCGCCCGGGATGGCCTTTGCGGCCGTCTGGCCGAGCTCCGGATAATGGCCGAGCCGCGCCTGCACCTCGGGCGGCGCCATGTCCTTGCCGATGGCCGTGATGTCCTTCTGGCCGATCATCAGCAGGGTCGGCACCGCAATCTCGGGCAGGCGGTACACGACCGGCTCGGTGAGGATCATGTCGTAAAGGAGCGCAGAGTTCCAGGCGACCCGCACCTTGCCGGGGCCGTCGTTCAGCCCGGCCAGCATCCCGACCCAGGGCTCGAAGCGCGGCTCCCAATGGCCGGCATAATAGGTGGTGGTCTCGTAGCGGCGGATCGCGTCGGCGTTGGTTTTCAGCTCACGGGCGAACCATCGCTCGACCGAGATCGGCGGCACGCCCTTGGCGCTCCAATCCTCCAGCCCGATCGGGTTCACCAGCACGAGGCGCGCGAGGTCATGCGGGTACAGCAAGGCGTAATGCATGGCCAGCATGCCGCCGGTCGAATGGCCGACCATGACCGGCTGGGTGACGCCGAGCGAGGCCAGCAGATCGTGGGTGTTCTCCGCGAGCTGGCGGAAGGTGAACTGGTAGCCTTCGGGCTTCGACGATTTGCAGAAGCCGATCTGATCGGGCGCGATCACCCGATAGCCGGCCCCGACCAGAGCCCGGATCGTTGTCTCCCAGGTGGCGGCACAAAAATTCTTGCCATGCAGCAACACCGCGACCTGACCGGTATCGCGCGTCGGCCGGACGTCGAGATAGGCCATCTGCAGCGGCTGGCGCTGCGAGGTGAAGCGATAGCGCTCCACCGGAAAAGGATAGGCGAAGCCTTCGAGCTCCATGCCGTACCGGGGCGCTTCGGGCGCGGTCTCGGCGCTGGCCCGCAGGGTCAGGCTGGCCAGGAGTGCCGCCACGATGGCAGCCGGCAGCATCAGGGTCCGGCTTGAAGACATAGGTATGCGTGCCCCTGGCAATGACCGGCGGATGGTAGCGGGCCGCCGCCATCCATCAAGGACGTAGCTTCTCGCCGCCACCGATGGCGATCACGGCGATGATGATCAAACCGGTGAGGAGCGTGCGCAGCCCGGGTGCCGTGCCGGCGGCATTCAACATGGTGACGATCAGAAACATGAAGAGTGCCGCGCCCCAGACACCCGGCACGCTGGCCCGGCCACCCGACACCGCAGTGCCGCCGATCACCACCACCGCAATGGTGAGCAGCAGGTATTCCTGCCCCTGATCGAGGGCATTGCCCCCCGAGAAACCGGCGATCAGCGCTCCGGTGAGACCCGCGAGGGCGCCCGAGATCAGATAGGTGAGCAGCCGGGTGCGCTCGACCGAAAGCCCGGCCAGCTGGGCGACCCTGCGGCTCTGGCCGATGGCCGAAACGCTGCGGCCATAAACGGTGCGCTCCAGTGTCAGCGCCACAACCACCGCCGCCGCTAAAGCCACGACGGCAAGCAGCGGGATACCGGCGAAGCGGAACGACACAAGATCGGCGAACAACTGGGGCGGCTTCACCGTAAGGCCGCGCCCCACCGTAATGGCGATCGAGGTCACGACGAGGCTCGACGACAGGGTCGCAATGATGGGCGGAATGCGCAGCAGCCGGATCAGCCCATAATTCGCGATGCCGACCGCGGCCCCGGCCGCGATCGCGGCCACGAGCCCAGGCAGCATCATCTCGGGACGCTCGTTCATGGTCAGCATCGCGACCGCGCCCGACAGCGCGATAACCGAGGGGATCGACAGGTCCACATTGCCGGGCCCGGTGGTGATGACCAGCATCTGGCCGAGCGACACCAGCACCGTGAAAGCCGAGAACGTGAAGGCGGCGGTGAGGATCTGACCGCCGCCCTGGCCATGCGCGGCGATGAGCGTCGCACCCCAGGCGGCCGCGGCGCCCAGAAAGGACCACAACCACGGCGCACCGCCGAGGCGCGCCTTCAGGATCGCCATCATGGGGCCGCCTCCTTGCCGCGGGCCAGCACGGCGCGGATCGCCAGCACCGCGATGAGGATGAGGCCCTGTGCGCCCACCTGCCAGTCTGGGCTGATGCGCATGAAGGTCAGGAAGGACGCCGCGAGCGTCAGCGTCATGGCGCCCAGCACGGCCCCGACCGGGAACACCCGGCCGCCCACAAAAGAAGCGCCGCCGAGGATCACCGACGCGATGGAGATCAGTGTATAACGCGACGCGATGTTGGCATCGCCCGAGGTCGTGAGGCCGAGAAGGCTGAGGCCCGACAAGAGGCCCAGGATGCCGGCCGTCGCGTAGACCGCGACCCGGATCGCCATCAGCGACCAGCCGGCCCGCGCCACCGAGCGGGCGTTGCCGCCCGCCCCACGCAGGACGACGCCGAGCGACGAGCGGGTCACCGCAAACCAGCCGACCAGCGACACGACCGCCGCGATCCAGAGCGCCAGTGGGGCCAGCGGCGGTTTCCACCCCATGGTGGTGGCAAGCCAGGCCGGGGCATGGCCACCGGGGGTCGGCAGCACCGTTACGGCGAGGCCGAGCCAAACAAAGGACAGCCCCAGCGTCACCACGATCGAGGGAAGACCGCGCCAGGCGATCAACGCGCCCACGGCCGCATAGAGCACCACGGCGCCGAGCAGAGCCAGAACACCGAGCCAGGGCGTCTGCACCAACAGGGTCGCGCCAATACAGGCCACCAACGACACATAAGCGCCGATCGACAGGTCGAGATCGTTGACGGCGATCACAACCATCTGGGCCAGGGTGGCGAAGACGATCGGCACCGCCAGATTGAGCAGCAGGTTCAGCCCGAAATACGACATGGCGCGCGGCTGCTGGTGAAAGATGGCGGCGAGCAGCAGCGCCAATGTCAGCGCAGGAAGCAGCCGCTCGGCCAGGACCAGGAGGCGGCGGGACGTCATGCGTGCTCCTGGAACGACGCCCGCACAACGGCGTCCTCGGACAGGTCCGCGGCCGCGATCTCGGCCACGATACGACCGGCGTTGAATACGTAAACGCGGTCGCAGTGGAACAGCTCGTCCACCTCGGTCGTGTACCACAGGAAGCTCCGGCCGTGGCCGGCCTCGTCGGCGATCATGGCATAAACGTCCTGCTTGGTGCCGATGTCGACGCCGCGCATCGGGTCGTCCATCAGGATCAGCTGCGCCGGCGAGCCGAGCGCCCGGGCGAAGAGCGCCTTCTGCTGGTTGCCGCCGCTCAGCGACAGGATGGGATCGCGGAGGTCGGGCGTCCGCAGCGCCAGCCGCTCGCGCCAGCGGGCCGCCTCGCTTCGCTCGATCGCGCGATCGATCAACCCGTGACGGGTCATATGCGGCAGCCAGCGCGCTGACATGTTGCGCTCGATCGACCAGAGCGGAAAAATGCCATCGGCGGTGCGGTCCCCCGCCACCAGCGCCACCGTGGCCCGCAGCGTCACCGCGCGATCGCGGCGTGCCGCCGCTTGCTGAATGCGCAGCAGCGCCTCGGTCTGGCCATGCCCGGCGAGCCCCGCGAGGCCGACAATCTCGCCGCGTGCGGCCGTGAGGCCGAGGCTGCCGGGGCCGCCCGATGCCATCGCGACGACCTGGTCGGCTGTCGCCGAACTGATCCGCACGGCGCGGGCACGCTCGGCCACATGGCCCATGGCGCCGACCAGATCTTCACGCGTGGTGCCCTGGCGCAGCCGCTCGGCCACGATGCCGCCGTCGCGCATCACCACGACGCGGTCGCTCGCAGCAAGAATTTCATTGATCTTGTGAGAGATCAGGATGACCCCGCGCCCCAATTCCACGAAGCGGCGGATATGGGCCACCAGCTGCTCGGCCACCTCGGCATCGAGCGAGGAGGTTGGCTCGTCCAGGATGACGAGCTGCGCCGGGCCGGTCGATTCCGTGAAGGCGCGGGCGATCTCCACCATCTGGCGACGGCCGATCGTCAACCGGCCGACGGTGTCGTCCATGGCGATCCCGTGACCGGGGAAGATCGCGTCGAGCGCCTGGCCCATCATGGCGGCCGCCTTGCGGCGCCAGCCGAACCCGTGCAGGCTCGGATGCGCGATGCGGGCCTGCTCGGCCACTGTCAGGTTGGGGCAGAGCGACAGTTCCTGGAACACGCAGCGGACGCCCGCCTCATGGGCGGCCCGAATGTCATAGGCGGGTCCGCCAAGCGTTCGGTGGCCGCCAAGCGACAGCGTGCCGCCGCTCGCCTGCAACACGCCCGCCACGACGTTCATCAGCGTCGACTTGCCGGCGCCATTGTGGCCGACAAGGCCGACGCATTCGCCGACCGCCACCTTGAAATCGACGGGCCGCAGCGCCTGAACGGCCCCAAAACTCTTCGACACACCGGTGAGGGTGACGAGCGGCTCCCGCCGGGCCGCGTCCGGCAAGGCCGGCACCCGATCGCCTGTCAGTGGCCGGCCTTGGCCAGGATGTCGGTCACGTCCTTGTCGGCGTACAGAACGTTGGTGACGCCACCCTTTTCGGTGTTCTTCAGCTGTGCGTCGAGCGTGTCCTGCGTCACGACCGTGATGGGCAGCAGCATGTCCTTGGGCAGCGTCTCGCCCGCCAGGATCTTGCGGGCCACCCAGAATGCAAAGGTCGAGGAACCCGGTGCGATCGAGGCCGACATGGTCTGGTAACCGTTGGCGTCGCGTTGCTGCTTCCACCAGCTGAGCTCGTCTTCGCGATTGCCGAGGAAGATCACCGGGGTGGTCCGACCGGCGTCCTTGAAGGCCTGGGCGACCCCGAAGCCGTCGCCTCCTTGGGTCGCCACTGCGGCGACGGGCGGCAACGTCGGCAGCACGCCGGCGACCTCCTTCTGGGCCACGGTCTGGGTCCAGTCGCCATGCACGCTGCCGACGATCTTCAGGTCGGCGTCGGCTTTGACGCCCGCCTCGATGCCGGCATGGATCTCGTCGTCGACGAAAACGCCAGCGAGCCCACGCACCTCGAGCAGGTTGCCTTTCAGCCCGCGGCTCTTGAAGTAGTCGATCTGCATGCCGCCGAGCTTCTTGAAATCGACCGCAATCCGATAGGCGCAAGGCTCCGTGGCGATGCCGTCGAAGGTCACCACCACGATCCCGGCGTCGCAGGCCTGCTTGATGGCGCCGTTCACCGCGCTCGGCGAAGCCGCGTCGATCACGATGGCGTTGTAGCCCTGCAGGATCATGTTCTGGATCTGCGCCGCCTGTTCGGTGGCCTGGTTCTCCGCGGTCGTAAAGGCAGGCGCTTCGGCCACGAGTCCGTCCGCGACCGCCTGCTTGGTGACCTTTTCCCAAGATTGCAGCATCGACTGGCGCCAGGAATTGCCGGCGTAGTTGTTGCTAAGCGCTATCTTCATGTCCTTGGTGTCGGCCGCCCAGGCGGGCCGGGTCAGGGCCAGCGGCAGCAGCATCAAGGTTGCGAGCGTGGTTTTCATCATGGGTCTCTCCCGTGTTCCGCTTTCTGCGAAGCGTTGCTGTGATGGGTTATGGCCGGCGGCGCCGGTCGGGCAAGGTGCGGTCCTACACGTGCAACAGCGCCTTGATGACGCCGGCAGACGGGTCGAGCAGCGTCGGAAAATGGTCCGGCACCTCCGACAAGGCCATGCGATGGGTCGCGAAGGCGTCGGTCGGCACGCGGCCGGCCCGTATGGCGTCCAACACCGTATCGAAATCTTCCGGCGTCGCATTGCGGCTGGCCAGCAACGACGTTTCGCGCTTGTGGAACTCGGGATCCGAAAAGCGGATATCGCCCGCCACGATCGACACCAGCACATAGGTGCCACCCTGGCCCACGAAGCCGAAGCCGCGCTCCATCGCGGCCGGGCTGCCGGTCGCATCGAAAACGACGTCGAAGGACACCCCCTCGGTGATCCGCTCGAGGGCCGCCACATCGCCCTCCCCCACGGCCACTGTCGCTGCGACAGGGAGATGCGCCTGGCAGAAGCGCAACCGATCCTGCCTCGGGTCCAGCAGCGTGACTTCCGCGCCGCGGAGCCCGGCGAACAGCGCTACCGCCATGCCGATCGGGCCGGCGCCCGTCACCAGCACCCCATCACCTTCCCCGCAACGGCTGCGCCGCACCGCATGAGCGCCGATGGCCAGGAATTCCACCATCGCGGCGGCGTCGAGGCTGACACCCGGTGCCGCCCGCACGAAGCGCTCGGGAAGACTGAGGTATTCCGTCATGCCGCCATCGCAATGCACGCCGAGGACCTGGAGTGTGGCACAACAATTGGTTTGACCACGGCGACAAGCGCGGCATGTCCCGCATGACAGGTAGGGGATCACATACACCGTATCGCCGACCGCGAGGGTGCTTCCATCCGGCACCGCCTCGACGGTGCCGGACAATTCGTGCCCCATCACCCGCGGGTAGTTCAGATAGGGTTGATTACCAGCAAAAATATGCAGATCGGTGCCGCAAACGCCGATACGTCCGATCTTCACCAGCACGTCGCCGTCGCGGCGCACCGGCATCGGCCGGTCCCGGCTGTTCAAACGCCCTGGTTGTTCGCAAACGATGGTCAGCATGGGTTCGGGCGCTCGATTGGCTTGACCAATTGGCAAAATCAATCGCAGATCGGCAGCGGGTGTCAAGCCTGCCTGAGCGGCCGCGGCACTCGGCGGCGGAGGATCGGCCATGGCGGGTGACGGGGGGCGACGGGTCGAGGTGCGGCGCCTCTACCAGCAAACTGCCGACGAGATCCGTGCTCTGATCGGCGCCGGCACCTACCGGGTCGACACCCGCCTGCCGGCGGAGCGCGAACTCGCCCAGCAGTTGGGCGTGTCACGCCCTTCGCTCCGCGAAGCCCTGATCGCCCTCGAAATCGAAGGCAGCGTTGAGATCCGCATGGGCTCCGGCGTTTATGTGCGGACGCCACCCGAGCCGCCCGTGAGCCTGACGCTGGCGCTCGGCGACAGCCCTTCAGAGCTGATGCAGGCGCGGGTCATCATCGAGGGAACCTTGATCCTGCAGGCCTGCGCCCGCATGACGCCGGCGACGCTCGATGTCCTGAGCGAGGCCATCGGAGACATGCGAGCCGCCGTCGCCGACGGGCGCGACCCGCTCGGGGCGGACCGGCTGTTTCACGAGACCATCGCCCAGCAGGCTGGCAATGCCGTGCTGGCCCGCATCGTCGCCGACCTGTTCGAGGAACGACATAGCCGCTTGTTCCGGGGGTTCAGTTCCCGGTTCGAGGATCGCGACACCTGGACGGCGGCCTTGGCCGAACACGAGGCCATCCTGGTGGCCTTGCGGGCAGCCGATCCGCTGCGGGCGCAATGCGCCCTCCGCTCTCACCTTTATGCCTCGGCCGAGCGCTGGATCGTCGATCGATAGCATCGCAGCGAAACGGGCTGCGCCCTTAGCCAGGGCTCCTCGTCGGTAAGCGCAGGCAGCATTTCCCTGGCTCTTGAGAATCCGAGAGGACGGTCTTGCGTATCTCCCCACGTGTCCCGTGTTGACTTGCCGCGACGGCACACGCGGCCGCCACCGCATCCCTCCACGCGGTGGCGGCTAGGTCGGGTCAGCCTGCGGCAGGGTGGTGCGGTACCAGTCTGCGTAAGGGGTGTTGCGAGCCATGTGGCGGTTGAGGTCGGGCGCGCCATCGCTCCACCACACCGGCCCCCGTTCGCCCAGCGCGATCTTAGCGGCGTCGACGGCCGCATGGGCCTCGACCTCGCTGGCCTTGGTGCGGCGGGCCGTCGCCACCGCGCGTCGGGCCGCCATGAGCGTGGTCACAAGCGCCTTGCGTTGATCTTCGCCCAGATGCGGGTTCACCCGGCGCCACAAGCGTCCACGCACCACGATGTAGCGACCGTCCGGGGTGGTGAGCGGGGTCATGCTTTGTCCATGCGGCCTTGTTTGCGAGCTTGTCATGCGTGAATGGCGGTCTTGGCGCAGGCGACAGTCGCGCGGATTGCGGGAGGGCATGTCGGTTTCATTAAGCTCCCTCGACCAAGGTGGCACCTCTGATGCCAGACCGCAGAGTTCCCGTGTCGAATCCTTCCGTGCATGCGTCGAGGCTCCATCGCGGATGGATGGCGCTCGGCGTGCTCGCACCGCTCGGCATGCTGGCGATCTTGAGCTTCATGTTGATCGACATGCGCCGCGACACCTGGCGGACCGCCGATCAAACGTCGCAAAATCTGCTGCAGGTGATGGCCCGCGATATCGAGCGCAACATCGAGCTTTACGATCTTTCGCTGCAGGCCGTGGTCGAGAACCTGAACGTTCCCAACCTCGACTCCTATAGTCCGGACCTGCGGCAGCTGATCCTGTTCGACCGTGCCGCCACGGCCAGCGACAAGGGCATGTTACTGGTGCTCGACCAGAAGGGCGACATTGTCCGGGCGATGGGGAGCGAGCCGCCGCCGAAGGGCAACTACGCCGACCGGGACTATTTCCAGGCCCAACAAGCGCGGTCGGATGCCGGCTTGGTCATCAGCAAACCCCTGGTGTCGCAATTGACCGGGCTGCCGATCGTTGCCCTGAGCCGGCGCATCAACAATCCGGATGGGTCGTTTGGCGGCGTCGTGGTGGGTACCGTGCGCCAGACCTATTTCGAGCACCTGTTCGATCGGATCGGGCTTGGCCAGGACGGTGCCATCAACCTGTTCCGCCTGGATGGAACCCGCATCGCCCGTTATCCTCGAACCGACGGCGACATCGGCGGCACCATCGGCGGCACACCGACGTTCCAGCGCTTTGTCAGGGAAGAAGCCGGCACCTTTACCGGGCTGTCGGCGCGGGACGGCGTGACGCGGCGCTACAGCTTCTGCAGGGTCGGGCACTATCCCCTGGTTCTCGATGTCGCCTTGTCGACGCGCGAAATCGATTCGGCCTGGCTCAACAAGTCGCTGTGGATCGGGAGCGCGTCGCTCGGTTTGTGCATCCTGACGATCGCCTTGGTGGTCAGCATCATCGGCGAAGCGCGGCGACGCCTGGCGCTGCAATCCGAGCTGGCTCGCCTGTCGGTCACCGACGTGCTCACGGAGCTTCCGAACCGGCGACGCTTCGAAGATGCGCTGCCGATGATCCATGCTCAGGCGCGGCGGTCCGGTGGGCCGTTTTCCCTGTTGGTCGTCGACGCCGACCATTTCAAGCGGCTGAACGACCGCTTCGGCCACCAGGTGGGCGATCAGGTGCTCAAAACCATCGCGCTCTGCTTGAAAGCCGCGGCGGCGCGCGGCACGGATCTCGCGTGCCGCATCGGCGGCGAAGAATTTGCCCTGCTGCTCCCCGGCACGGACCGGGCCGGCGCCGTGCAGGTGGCCGACCGCGTCCACAAGGAGATCGCCGCCTGCACGCTCTGGCCCTCGGGACTGGAACCGGGGGATGTCACGGTCAGCATCGGCGTCAGTTGCTTCGACAATGCCGCGACCGACACCGAAGCTGAACTCTACCGGCTCGCCGACGTGGCGCTCTACGACGCCAAAGCGAACGGCCGCAACCAGACCCGCGTGGCCGCGCCATCCCGGCCCGCGCACCTAGACATGCTGCGCGCCGTCCACGGGTGACGCACACCGGGTGGTTCAGGCAGCCGGAGGCTGGTTCAGGACCGTCGAACAATTCTGGAGGTTCATCGTATCTAACGTGTCTCACGCACGCCGTGCCGCGGTCAGCAGCAGGCACTCGGCAAGACATATCAATGGATTATGGCGGAGAGGGAGGGATTTGAACCCCCGATAGACTTGCGCCTATGCCGCATTTCGAGTGCGGTGCATTCGACCACTCTGCCACCTCTCCGGGCCGCCGGGCGTCCGGCGTGTGGTTTAGGGCAACTAGCATGGTCTGTCGCGGCGGACAAGCGGGTGCGTGCGGCGGTGGGCCGTCAGTGGTCGCGGCACCCTGGGGGGTGCCGCGATGGTGTTTCAGGGCTTCGGCAGGGCCTGGATCTTGTCGAGCAGCTGAAGCGCGATATCGGCGCAGCTCTTCATGGGCTCGTCGTCGGCGCATTTGACGTCGAGGCCGGTGTCGCCGCGCTCAATGCGGAAATGGGCGGCGCGGCTCGGCGGCGGGGGCGGCGGGCGATGGCCCTGCGGGCCGCCGGGG